>CADCOP010000318.1 GCA_902803065.1 uncultured Lachnospiraceae bacterium
GACGTGTAGAAATTCTGCATTCGAGCGGAGGCTGTTTGTAATGAGTGATCAGGCGGACAGAAAGTTTTCTGTCATAGATATTGTATCATCTGCCGTTGCCCTGAACCCTGCCGCATATGCAGAGCTGGAACGCCAGATTCAGTCGGCAGGGAACCTGGAGATAGACAGGGACGTGCCTGTCTCCGCCTTTATGATGATGGGCCGTATGGAAGACAACCTGAAGGTTCTGCATGTCCGCCAGGTCCTGTTCAACAATGACGGCTTCCTGGAAAACATCCTGAGAAAAGGATGGCCCTATCTCTGGAAGCGGCTCAGGGAGCTCCCTGAATCAGGTTCACCGTATACACTGGAAACCATCCTTAACAGGTATGACATGGATGGCAGATCTGACTATGAGCTCATGCATGTACCGGCCATTGCTTTCCTGATCGCCCAGGTTTTCGGAAAGGCAATTGATCCCGGCTCAGCCATGTTTCAGGATTTCTGCCAGTGGGCACTGGACTGGGCTGACGATACGGCAAGGCTTACTGCGGAATCCGGCTCAGGCAGAAACAGGAAAGGGAAGTACGGCTACAACTATTTCCGGGATCATGACGACCGGATCTTCGAAGCCAGTGATGATGCAGAATCCCGGGAATGCTTTGACATAGAGATGTACACCCGCGGGATCCGGCTGTCCGAAGAAGAATGGAACGATATCCGGGAGTTCAGCCCGAATGAGGAAGCTGCCTATATCACGGCAATCTACAACCTTGTTCTCAAGGCTGCACGGGAGGATGTCAGATGGAGCCTGGCTTTCCAGGGAGATACGGAGATTGAGCTGGCCAGGCTGAAGAACCGCATGGCTGATGCAGATCGGGAACGCAATGCGCTGGAAGAGAAGGTCAAAGACCTCGAAAGGCAAAATGATCTGCTGAGCCAGAAGCTTGACCGCAAGGAAGAGGAACTGGCAGTGTATGACAGAAGCATTGCTGAAGTCGCAGCCCTGAGGACGGCACTGCATCAGCTGGATGATCCGGAGCCGGTTCCGCCGAAGCCTGTCAGGCGTACGCTCCCAGCCAGGATTGTTTCTGTCGGAGGTTCGGAAAACTGGTGCAGGATCATGCGGAAAGAAATCCCGGAAGTCCAGTTCATTCCTGCGGATGTCAGTCTCCCGGAAGATACCATCCGGTCTGCGGATGAGGTATGGTTTGAGGCAAGCTATCTGGGACACTCGCTTTTCTATAAGGCGATGGGACTGACAACAGGATCTGTACGATACTGGCCTGGCAGGAACCCGGAGCGCTGCCGGAATGCATTCTATTTTGAAGACACCTGACCGACTAAGGAGGCTTTTCTATGGAGAAGAATCAAGCATCATCGAGCGGAGCCCCACCATGGCCTGGCAAAGGGAGCCCTCCTGCATACTGGGAGAGCCTGTGGGACGAGGGAGAGTCAGGGGACTTGGAGGCAAGTGAAAAACGAATTGCATCTTATCGAGCGACCCATCAAAAAAAGAGCCCAAAGGCTGACCATGACCAGACAACAGATGAGCAGGCCTGAACAGATCTGTTCAGCACGCTCTTTGGGTAACCACAACATGCGTTTTCAGCCGGAAAACAATTCGAAATATCCAATATTGAACCGAATCATCTGTTGGGTACGTTTTCACAAGGTGCAAGTCTTTCTTTGTAAGGCCCGTTCATTAGCGCCTTAAGCCGAAAAAACTGCGCAAAATGGGTAATTTCGGAAAAGCTTTTCCGGTTTATCTGGGTTAGTAAGGTTTATCGGAGATAATCAGCAGACAAGATACGATATCTGCAAGTGACTTAACTTATATTCCAGCTAAGAGCATAAATCGCCTTATGTTTTCAGATCAAGCGACAATGCATGGCCTGTATCTCTGCATAGTTCGTTTCCAGGGTAAATCATGGAATCCTTCAAGAACTTATGACAGGAGAAACCCTTCATGCACACGGACGGCATCGATCTGTACTGCCTGTTGCGGAAAGTTTAAAATGCGCCCGGAATAGTTCAAATAGAAGCCATTCTGATCATTTTTTAACCGCCTTCAGAGGGGATGTAATCCGAATATACTGTATTGTACAGGATTTGACACACTTCACGTCATGAAATATGTCACAGTACCCTCAGACAGCGCTTTATTGGTTTCCCGTTTGTTGTGTTCTTTGGAAGGTGTCTGGGCAAAAGAAATCATACAAGCAATTCATAGTCTGGAGGTATTGCTGAATGAGTACAACTGATGAGAGACTCAGGAATATGTTCTACGAGGAAGAGCCAGACCTGAGCAAGCTTTCCGATATCACAAAAATGATGACACCCAAGGTCCACGCTCCTCATCTTTACAAAAAGTTGGCCCAGGCAGGATATGTAAAAGGATGGATCAAAGACCCTGCTAAGTATCCGCTGATGTACCCTCTTCTCTATAATGCAGGGGATACAGCGCAGGCTGTTGAGTATCGCTTCAGAAGCATGACAAATAACGAAGATGATTCCTTTGTAATAGGGCTAGGCTGGTGCACATATACAGCAATGGCAGATGCGTATCTTTGCAATGAGGACTGGGACAGCCTGGCTAAAGAAGGCCTTGTGTACAAGCTGGAACGATTGTGTGGATTTGAGAATATCGATGATTATGTCGAAAGGGTTTTCCATATTTCAGACGAAAATGCCCTTCGAAAGCACATTACAGAAATGGTCGCATTAGCGAAAGAACCATATGAGAATGATCATAATCCATCCCGTGTTCTCCAGAAAAATGAATGCCTGACCGCAATGTATTATTACGGAATTGAGCTTGCCATGCAGTATCTGAATCTCCTGTGATGTCCTAAATCAAGATGATGTCGGAAGAAGGGAAGCATATGGCAACATTGACCGAAGATCAGCTTTTGGAAACCAATCCGGAGAAACATGCAAGAAAATACTTCAGGCATTCCAAAGATGTGTTCTGTGGATATACAGGTACGCTTACATCGGTAACCATTCCAGCGGTGATCGGAAACGTTAAGATGCGCGAATTAGGAATGCATTCTTTCATTTCCGATACCGTTCAGACTCTTAAGATTGCCGACGGATATCAGACAATTGAGGCTTATGCATTTAATTATGGATCATATGAGAAAGTTCTTCTTCCGGATTCTATCGAGGATGTTTCTTTTGGGGCGTTTTGTAATTGCCAGAAACTCCGGTATGTCAGATGGCCCAGGAGCCTGAATCAAAGCCAAATAAGTTCGTCTGTGTTCGAAAAATGCCCTGCGATTGAAAATATAGATACAGGAAATCCTATTGTGGATCTGAGCTGTAAGATCAATATTTGTTATTCACCTGATAAAGAGTTTGTTCTGCCGGAAGAATATCCGTTCAGATTAGACTCGGATGTCTCGTTCCATAACTGGCCGAATCTGAAATGGCTTCAGGTTGACAGTAACCATCCACAATATGCATCGTTTGCCGGGTGTGTATACACAAAAGACATGAAGAAGCTGGTTTGCAAGCCAGCAGCAGTCCAAGATTACGTAATACCCAGAGATGCTGAAGACATATTGCTGAACATCCGCCTGTTCGGTTTAAAGTCTATGTCTGTGGAAGAAGGAAGCAAGCATTTCCGTGTTGTCGACGGTGTGCTGTACAGCTATGACCTGACGAAACTGCTGTGTATTCCGCATTACATCGACCTGAAAACGATTCAATTTCCCAAAACAGTAACCAATTTCACGGAAGACCAACTCAGTTTAGTATTGCGCTATGAATTACATGGAACTGAGGGGGATATTGCAAGAGTGTTCTACCTGGGAGGACCTTAACCAATTTGTGTCTGGCACGATCAGGAAGAAAGGAAGGGTGACACCATTATGCCTATGCTTGGATGGAATGGCCCCCAGAATGTCTCTGAAGGAGGCGTTTGCTCCTGCTGCGGGAAGCACGCCGATTCCTTAACCATGGTTGACGACGAAACTGCCGTCTGTGACGATTGTCTCGAAAACCACTATGTTCGCTGTGATGAGTGCGGCGAGTACTATAGTGATGATGGTTCTGTGGAAATGTATGACGTGGATGGCATGACTGTGTGCGAGTATTGCTATGAGGATATGGAAGATGATGAGTAGTCTCCATAGAAACATGTCATATGCGAAATAGTGATGAGTATTCATCATTGCGCCAGGCAGAATGCTGCAGGGTGTCCTCTGTAACTGCTCAGGCTCATTCTGAGACGCAACCGATTTGAGTATCCGGATTCTCAAGTTCTACAATAAAAAAGCATGCATCTTTCGCATTACATGTTCTTTCACATAGAATAATCCATTCCTGAAAAAACCAGGATCAGGATGGGGATGAGGCGGGCAGTAACTGCATTGTATGGTACTGATGTGGATATTGTAAGAACATTCTGCGTGTCAGCACCTTAACCGCTTAGAATCGGATATGTGCACGAGGAAAGGAAGAGAGATCCCATGAAACGTTTGCTGGCACTTTTATTGGCCTTTGCCTGCTCATTTTTCTGCCTGCCTCCCACCATCAGCCAGGCAGAAGAGGCCTCAGGTGAGATGCCTGTCCTCCGCATCGATGTATCGTACGATAACATGACTGACGACGGCCAGGCAGACGCCAAGATCACCGTATTTTATTTCCGCGGTTCGGGCACATACCAGCAGAACTGCATGGAAAACCTGCGGGTGACCCTCCAGTGCAGAAACGGCCTGAAAGCTGATCGCACTGAGTTTGATCTGGACTCTCCCTCCTCCTTCCAACAGGTATACGTCCACCTGACCTATGAGGATCCAGGCGCCGCCTGTCGCCCGGACGAGAATATAGAAGAGCGTCCCATTCTGGAGGTGCACGCCACCACGCTGAACTGCGGCGAGGCGGACTACAAATGTTATTTTGACGCGCGGTCAAAAGCCCGCGTATTCCCCTTCTATCACAACAAAGGTGTCGGACTCGCAGATCAGATCGCCAATTCATATCATGTGATTGTGAATGATTTTCTCACCTGCAACTATCAGTATAACAGGATGATGATAGGACCCATCTCCGAAAACCCGGAGAATGTTTTCGTCGATCTGGGAAAAATCAGAGACTTTGACATCGACGAAAACGATATCACATACATCTACATATGCTGCCACGGCCGGGAGGTGGATGGCGAACCCACCGGGGAGATTCTCATGAGGCCTGGCATCAGGGGCACATATCCCAAAATAGATGATATCCTGAGATTGATTGATCGTCTCGTGCCCGGCCGCGTAGTCGTATTCCTCGACTGCTGCTTCTCTGGGAAAATTATAGAAAGCGCATATCAGTTCGGCATCGACTCTGACCGTATGTTCATTGCGAGTGCCACAACTTCCTTCCTGCGATCAGCTTCTGCAGAGGCCAACCTGGGCGGAGGAGAAGCCAGAACCGGTTTTTCTTCCCTGCTGCACAGTGTTTACAAGAAAGACAAAGCGTATATCACCTGCAACGACCTTGTGGAACAATCCACCGGGTTTTATCAGAAACTGAACCTGCTTTATCAGGTATTCATGAATATATCGGCCAACCTTTTGGAGAAATCAATCGACTTATTTCTGGATGGGTATAGCCAGCTTGATCCGGTATTCAGGATATTGAAAGACAAATTCGATTTTTCGGCGGAAGCTTTTTTCCATGATCCGCACAACATGACGCTTCCGATGTTTTTCGGGAATGTGAACCTTCCACTGTTTGTCAAGGACGAGACTTATGACGATGGATACCACAGGCTGGTGGTCTATGATACGGAAATGATTTCCTCCAGGCCTCGTTACATCTCCACCCAGGTGCTTGACGAAGACACAGGTGAAGAGATCCCGGACGCCAAAGTCACCGTCTATGATACAGATGGCTACGCCATACAGGAACAGGTAGATTCAAAAGGTCGCTGGAGCCGGGTGCTCACCGATAAAACCATCCGCCTTCTCTTTACGGCGGAAAATCACGAGAATACCTGGAAGCTACTGGGCAACGAAAAGACGATCGCGGAACTGACAGAGGAGATCGAAGATCCCACAGAAGCTGTCAAAAAAGCCGCAGAAGTGGAAACAAACGACACTTTCTTTGTCCGGATGAAGGGCTCTGTGGCCAGCTTTTATATCTACCTGCGGGATCATGTGGTCCCGCAGATCGGGCTGGTGGGCGCCGATCCTGTCCCGGTCCGCGCTTATGAACTGGCTGACTCCATGATCAGAAACGCCAGCGGGCTGGTCTGCGCAGCGGTCTGCGACCTGAACGGGGACGGACAGAACGAGATGGTCACTGTCACTGCCGGCAAGATTCAGGCTCAATACGATCCCTATGGCTATGGGCTGAACCTTTACGGCCGGTCACCCGAAACCGGGAATGTGGAACGGTGGGACACCGCCGAGAACGTAGCCCGGGCCGACGCAGGCACAGGTTCGGGATATCTGTCCGTCCATATCCAGCGCTCGGAAAATACTGTTTACATCATCTGTTATGCATACAGTGGCAACTTCGACTCCACCGAATGGGATTATAAAACCACCCGTATCTATCGCGTGGAAGGGCAAAAGATCGTCGATATTACCGATTATGAAGGCTTTGTACGAGGCAACTCCGGCATTTCACTGTCCGAACCCCAGGATACCAGGACCGCCTTGTGCTATGCCGACCTGCAGTGGGAGACGGGCCGCACCACCGATTATACACACCTGGCAGAATACCTGAGGGATGTGGACAGCTCCAGGCAGTATTCTCCCGTGAAGGTGGACCTGGAGGACTATACCCAGTCCAAAGGGATCGAACGGGCCAGGGTGGATCAGCTGATCCGCGAGATCGAAGAAAATGTTTGTTCCGTGATCCATCAAAACACTTCCCAGACGGGTGACGGCCAGACAGAGTATGCCTACAGCACCGCACTGGACTGCGGGCTGTACATCACCGCCCGGAACAGCGACGGGGCCATTACGAGTGTCACCATCAACGACAGCGCACACTACGATCAATCGCTGTACCTGGATCATATGAATCAGTACCTGGATACCGATATGACCGGCGAACTGAAACGTCTGCTGGCCTGCGTATTCCAGTCTGAAGCGCTCAAGCTTTCTGACGCAGAACGCTTCGGACTGGCCACCGTACCGCTCATCGGCAATCAAAGGAGTAATCTGGACCAGATCAATTTCTACAATAAGCGCCTGGAGACGGTAGGCAGCGTCGTCCTGGAGGCAGGGAAGGCTGTCTATACAGCCGGTGCGACGAGTAACAACAGTTATGTGCTGTTGACCTTCAGCCCGGCA
>CADCOP010000319.1 GCA_902803065.1 uncultured Lachnospiraceae bacterium
AGGCGGCTCATTATTCGGCAAGGTCGGCAGCCTGGAAAAGGGATATGCCTTTGACGCGCTGGTCATCGGAGGCGTCAGCGATCCATTCATGGAATTATCACCGGTCCAGATCGTGGAACGCTTCTGTTATCTGGGAGAGACCGGCAACATTCATGCCAGGTTCCTCAGAGGGAAACAACTGACATGATCATTGAGCTTCTGGGGCGGTGCTTCTGTAATCATCAAAATCCATGATCCAGTGCCCGCTGTTTTCCGGAACCTGCTTCCACCACTGTCTCCGCAAAGCACGTATCCCGGGGCTTGATTCCCGGGCGCGGAATCGGATATAAACAGAATCCGTGGGATATTCCGCATAGAATGTCACGTGTTCGCCTTCGGTTGTTTTAAAGCTGCATTGCCCCGTGTATTTCATATCGGGATACGCATTTGCCAGCGAGAAGCAGATCTCATAAAACAGGCATCCTTTCTCCGGATACCAGTCCAGGCCGAAATCTTCCTCGCTGATGCTGGTGTTTTTATCGACATGAATCAGCGCATGGAAGATTTCGGTTTTCTTTTCCCAGGGAGTTCCTTCCGTTGCTTTTCTGCATATAGGTAATGCTTTTGCCACATCTTCCGGAGATGGCAGATGCAGCGTGTATCCGCTGATGATCATAACAGTCCTCATTCCGTTTTTTCAATATGCTGATCCATAGGCGGATCATTCACCAAAATCGTTGGGAACAGCAGTTGCAATGAAGTATTAAAAGTCTACGTTATTATGATATGATACTATTAAAAGAAATTCTGTTCAAGTTAACAGAACCAATAATATGTATACGAACCATCAAACAGCCTATTGGTAAGGAGGAAAAAGAAAAATGTCATTTCTTGATCGTTTGCTTGGAAAAAACAGACAGAACACTTCAGGGAGGGATGGCAATGAGATCAATGAGCCTGCCGGATTTGAGAAGATCCTGACTTCGCAGCTGGCTGCTTACTGGCTGGAGACAGGAAAAAGGAAATATAAAGAGGAATACCTCCGGCGCATGAGGATGTGCGAAGTGTCGGATGAAACAGCTGAGAAAACATTCTCTTTTGAGACGGATATTCTCCGGCGTATGCCCAGGCCGGAGATGCTTCTGCCTGACTTTATCCAGATGGGGATGTTCAGCCTGACAGAAAGAACATTGCCTGAGTGGTATACGTACTACGAGACACATTTTGATTATCCGTTTTCTTATGTAGTTAAGCTTTCAGACGAAGCTGAATGGCACTTCTGGAACAGCCATGAGAAAGATCTGTCGGAAGAAGTCTGGGGAGAGATCTTCGCGCTCTCGGATAAAAACCGCAAGCTGTTCATTCCGTTTGCCATGAATCTGGTAAACAATCTGGGATGGAGCGTGAAGCAGGTAAACGCATTCTCTTTCAATGAGCAGGGGATGCTGGATTATTACCGATGGGGGCGGAGCACAACGCGGGCGGCGAAACTTCCGTGGGGAATGAAGCGAGTTCACTGAAGGGCAGTAAAGCAATAAAAAAGCACCGACCCCGCAGCTCATACGTCTACAAAATCAGTGCCTTCATGCACCTTCAGGGGCTCGAACCCTGGACACCCTGATTAAGAGTCAGGTGCTCTACCAACTGAGCTAAAGGTGCGTCTCTGTTCAACGAACAAAACGTATTATAGTGGATGCGTAGAAAAAAAGCAAGCGTTTTTTTAAAAGTTTTTTTGAGCCGTTTTTCTGCCGGTTTTCAGGAATGATTCAGGAAAGGAGGATGCATCTTCTGCTTCGGGGGATAACTGGCAGCGGCTGTTTATGTTTCTCAAAACGTGCAAGCGTTAAATCTTTATTTACTTTACATCATTCTTAAAATAACTTACAATAGTTGATGTGTATATTTCTGTTTTGGCTTTCTCAAATACGTATGTTTGAGGGTATTTATGAAACAGTGGTCTGATATTCTGAAGAATATTTCCCTTTTGTCCCAGCTGGGGCTTTCTCTGCTGACGCCCACGCTTTTGTGCCTTGTGATCTGTTACTTCCTGCAGACCCGGCTCGGATTTGGTATATGGATCTATATCCCCGGGTTTTTCTTTGGACTCGGGGGCTCTTTTACTGTCGCGAAGAATTTTTACAATATGATCGAGAAGCGTCAGAAAAAAGAGGACGGGGATCGCGGTAAAAAGCCGTTTTTCCGGGATCCATTCTGAATTATCTTCAATATTGAAATATCATTCGTATATCTGAGGTTGCGCATATGTTTAAAGATCTGGCTCCTGCTGTTAAAAAGGAAACTCTTCGCGTTGCTGTGGTGACGGCGGCGCTCATCGTGATCATGTGGATTGCTTTCGGGATCGGACATGCCGTTTCTCCCGAGCAGATTCCGTTTAATTACACGGTGATCCTGGGTGGTCTTGGCGGGGGCTTTATTGCTGTCCTGAATTTCTTCATGATGGGAGTGACGGTTCAGAAAGTGGCCGGCACGGAGAATGAGGATGACGCCCGCGCGAAGATGAGGATGAGCTACTCGCAGCGTATGCTTCTTCAGATCATCTGGATCATCATTGCGATCGCGGCGCCGTGTTTTCATTTTGCCGCAGGCATTGCGCCGCTGTTTTTCCCGAGCATCGGTATTAAGCTGCGCGCCATCTTTCCGTTCCTGGGAAAGATCGGCGGGGAAGACTGAGATATTTATTTCGGGATTAATGCGCTTCATTGCGTTTTAAAGCCATATTTTTAAGAAAGGGCAAAGGAGGTGAGGAATGCATGGAGGTAAATATTTCCGGAGCAAAGATATTTTATACTTTTCCGTTTGAGTGTCCCATTCTGGGCAAGTTCCAGATCACGGAAACGCTGGTCGTCAGCTGGATCGTTATGATACTGATCACAGGGCTGTGTATCTTTCTGACGCGGGACCTGAAGGTCGAGAACATCAGCAAACGGCAGGCGCTGGCTGAATTCATCGTGGAAAAGGCCAACAACTTTGTACTCGGAAATATGAGCGAGAAGTTCCGGTATATGATACCCTTTGTTGCGGCGCTGTTCGCCACATCGGTGGTATCTAACCTGATCAGCCTGATCGGACTGAGGTCCCCCACGGCGGATCTTTCCACGGAAGCCGCGTGGGCTGTGATCGTATTCATTATGATCACAAAGGAAAAGATCAAGGCAGGCGGTATCGGCGGATACCTGCTCGGCTTTACACAGCCGATCCCGGTCATGACGCCGTTCAATATCCTGTCTGAACTTGCTACGCCGATCAGTATGGCCTGCCGTCATTTCGGCAACATTCTCTCGGGCGTGGTCATCAATGCACTGATCTACGGTGCGCTGGCGGTCGCCAGCTCCGCACTGCTGGGACTGATCCCCGGTATCGTGGGTGACGTTCTCGCAAAGATTCCGATTCTTGATGTCGGTGTTCCCGCTGTTCTGAGCGTGTATTTTGACTGGTTCTCCGGATGCATGCAGGCATTTATTTTCTGTATGCTGACGACCATGTACATTCAGAACGCGTCGGAAGGCTAAGCTGCAATCAATCAATTTTCACTTAAGAAACAAAGACTGGTCACCAGTCGTTATTAATCAGGAGGAATATTATGGAATTTCAGTTACTTGCTAAAGGTATCGCTCTGGCTGGATGTGGAATTGGCGCAGGCTGCGCGCTGATCGCGGGTATTGGCCCTGGTATTGGTGAAGGTAATGCCGTTGCGAAGGCTCTGGAAGCCATCGGACGTCAGCCGGAATGCAAAGGCGATGTTACATCTACCATGCTTCTTGGCTGCGCTATCGCTGAGACAACTGGTATTTACGGTTTCGTTACAGGCCTGCTGCTCATCTTCGTTGCACCGGGCATGTTCATGAATTTCCTGGCATAATTCATGTGTCCTCATCTTCCGCGTCCCGGGTTACGCGAGGCGCAGGGGAAGGGATCTGAAACAGTTCCGAAACAATTTATGGAGGAAATGAAATGCAGGTACAGGAATTAGTCGGTATCGTCCCGTGGACGTTTATCGCGCAGATCCTCAATCTGTTTCTGCAGATGTATCTGATCAAGCGGTTCCTTTTCAAGCCGATCAATGAGATCCTGGCGAAGAGGAAAGCCATGGCGGATGCGCAGCTGAGCGATGCCGCGAAGGCCCGCACA
>CADCOP010000320.1 GCA_902803065.1 uncultured Lachnospiraceae bacterium
CCGGAAGGAGCTGAAGGCGGCAATACCTCTGTTTCCGGCCAGTTCGTCATGGCGACAGATGATCCCGACGGTCTGTATGATTATCTGACGACCCTGATGGGCAAATTCCAGAACTGGGATCCGGAAGCTGTCCGCGCGTACTGCGAAGGCTGCGCAGAAAACTATAACTGGATGACAGGACCCATGGGCGGCGATCCTGAGATCATCTCCCCGACAGAGCATCCGTCAGCCGGTTTCGAGGCAACGAATCCCGACTGGAAGCTGGCGGACGGCAGCGATGGAAACCTGGAGGATCCCTACAAGATCGGAAGAAAGGATTACTGGTATTATAACTGGGCAGAGTTTCCGGAGATCCCGTCCAGCAAACATTGCCTGTGCCTGACCGCTACCGGTACCCGTTTCGACCGCGGATACTACAATCTGTGCCAGGAAGCTGTCAAAGCCCGTGATATCGATGTATGGTTCGCATCCCCGGGCAAAAAGCTCATCACGGATGCTGACGGCGCAGTCATCGGCGTAGTCATCAACAAAGAGGGAACCGACGTGCGCATCAAGGCAAACGGCGGCGTTGTCCTTGCCTGCGGCGGTTTTGAGCACAATCAGGAAATGATCTGCAGCTACCTGCAGATGCCCTATGTCCACCAGCAGGGCGGACTTTACAATGACGGTGATGGTATCAAGATGGCGCTCGGAGCAGGCGCAGATCTGTGGCATATGTCCAACTCCGCAGGTTTCACCTGGACCCATAAACGTCCGCACCTTGATACAGTCAGCCTGTTCGGAGGCCCGAATTCTTCAAGCGGCATCTATGTCGGACTTGGCGGCGACCGCTTCATGGATGAGTCCGGTGCCACCCGTCACGGCCGTATCTATATCGGCGGCCGCTGGATCTCCACCCCGATGCCTCTGCCCGCCTATCTCGTACAGGATGCGGATCAGCTCGCAGCCGGAAACAAACTTGTCAGCGCCTTCTCAGACGGATATGAGGAAGAGCTGGCGACAGGAGAAGTCCTGATGGGCGAAACGCTGGAAGATCTGGCAGAAGCCATCCGTCAGTCAGAAGGCGGAAAAGACGCGCCTGATTTCAGCACGGAGCGTTTTATCGCAGCAGTAGAAGCCTACAACAAACGCTTCGATGCAGGCGAAGACGCCGACTACGGCCGTCCCTTCGCCACCATGGTTCCTGTACGTACCGGCCCGTTCTACGCAACCAAGATCGGCCCCACATATTTCAATACGCAGGGCGGCCCGCGCAAGAACAAATACGGTCAGGTCATCAACACAGAAGGCATGCCGATCGAAGGTCTGTTTGAAGCAGGTGAGATGGGCTCCATCTTCTGCGACATGTACAATGGATCCGGAAACCTGGGTGAGACCATGGTCTATGGACGTATTTCCGGAACGAACGCCGCAAAGCGCGCCAAGGGCGAATTCCAGAGCGAAGATGCACCGGTAACCACATTTGTCGGTGAGATCTACGCCGCGGGAACCACCCGTCCGGCAGAAGAAGCAGGCGAAGCAGCCGAAAATGTCACAGGCACATTCAAGGACGGCGAATACACAGGATCCGGTACCGGAATCGGCGGTAAGATCGAAGTCAAAGTCATCATCAAAGATGGCGCCATTGCGGACGTAGAGATCATCAGTCAGAGTGAAACCGAAGGCATCGGCGGAGTCGCGCTTCCCGAATACGTAAAGCAGACCATTGAAAAGAACGGCCTGGATATCGATGTCATCACCGGAGCAACCGTGACACTGGATGGCTACAAAGAAGCAGTCAACGCTGCACTGTCACAGGCCCTCTCCTGAACCAGGGTTAAACCAGGGGGACAGGTTCCGTGGTATAAAGAATTGGTTCTTTGATTATTATCCAGACCAGTCACTGATCACATCCAGAAAAGGGGACGTTTTACCGTCCCCTTTCCTGCTGTCCTATTTTACCACCCCTTCTTTCACCGGCGCGGCAAACGGCCCCGGAATCACCCGCGTCCCGCGGTGTTTTCCAAAGTAATCCGTGTCAAATACGATCGCTGTTCCATCCGGATTCTCAAACCGCTGTTCAGGTTCAAACGCTTTTCCAAGGATGTCCGAATCGATCCTGCGGCAGGACATATCTCCGATATACTCATACAGATCTGTCCTGAATACCCATCCGCTCTCTGTGCGCTCGACATCGGCGTTCACAGTATGTTCCGCATCTACCCTTCCGCCTGTCTCAGACCTATACGCAAGAGCTCCGTTAAAGTAAACATTTCCCTCTGACCATACCGGGAGATGCCCTTCATGCGCAGGCTCGAGCTTCGCCATATCCGGCGTATCGCTCTCCATGTCAAACTGCCGGATCCACTCTTCATAGGTCGGATACGAATCCCAGACATCTGTTCCGACTCTCCGGTTCTCGATCTGCAGCTCATCCCGGCTGTCGCTCTTCGCGACGTAGTCTTCCGAAGGCCATTTCTGAATAAAAATATTGTTGTAAAACCTGTCATCACCATGAAGGATCGTCATGAAACCCATCACTTCCGTGCGGTGCGGTATGTGATAGGGGGTATATCTCCAGCCTGTTCCTTCCCCGACAAAGGTAAATGCGCCGCAGATCAGGTTATGCACCATGGCAACCCCCTGCGTCGCTATGCGAAGCGAAACATCGGACAAGAGAATGTTGTGATCGATCAGCGTCGGGCCATGGCCGACCTCAACGAAGATATCCTGGCTGGTCATACCGCCCGGCAGAGCCTGAGCAAAATCAGGCTTCTGGTTATCATGCAGCAGATTTCCCGTGATGCGCGTTCCCTGCGCCTCCCAGTCACACCAGATACCCATGGTGCAGTGATGGATATGATTCCGGCGCATGACAACGTCGATGGCCGCGTGCATCTTGATGCCGGCGATCTCAGCCCCGCCCAGCTCCATCATATTGTTGATGTGATGGATATGATTATCCTCGATCAGGCTGAAAACGCCGCCCATCCGGCCTATGATACCGCCCTGCTCGCAGTGATGGATGTCGCAGCGGCGGATGATATGACTTCCGACCTTCTCCTTCAGCCATCCGTGATACTGCCCCCGGCAGACCGCATCCCGCTCCATCTGCGTCGGACTCTTGACATGCCTGGTGGTAAAATAATGATCGTTGTCAGGATCATAATACTTGCCAAGACCGATCCCCGCGCACTTGGAATTGCTGATCTCGCAGTCTTCAATGATCCAGCCCTTCGACCAGTGCGGACCGATCATGCAATCCTGGAAGGCCGCGGGCGGAGCCCACGTCGTTGCAGCCTTATCTACCTTAAATCCAGCTACCGTGATGAAACCGACGCCGGTCTTCGAAGGCATGAAGCACTCTCTTCTGACAGTAAACTCCACCTTCTCCTCGTTCGGATCCTTGTCCTGGAAATTGCACCAGAAGATCGTCTTCCTTCCATCCTCCGACTGCTCCGCATACCATTTATACACAGACTCTTCCGGAACCCATGAATAGATGCTCTTCGCACCGGCCGCGCACTCCTCAGGAGACCCGGCCTCGTAAAGCATCCTGTCATTGAGAAAAACCGCTCCCGTATGTTTGGACTTGCCCGCAAAATACCAGTCCCCGTACACAAACGTCGTATAAGGATTATAAGCGCCAAAGATACTGTTATCCACGCAGGCCTTCCACAAATCGCCTTCCTTTACCCATCCGCAAAGAAGCTCCGCGCCAGTGATAACAGCGCCATTCCTGACAGTGCTCCGATAAACGATCCTGGCATCTTCTCTGCCGGCATTCACCGGATCAACATACTCCCTGTAAACGCCCGGCGCAACCAGCACCGTATCGCCAGGCAGCGCGAGAGCGGCCGCATCCGAAATGCGGCTGAAAGGCCGCTCTTTGGATCCATCCCCCTGAAAAGAAACACTCTGATCAACATACCAATACATCTTAGACCCTTTCCAGACCACGGGGACAGGTTCCATGGCCTTCCCATGGTCTCCGATTGTTATTTTCATATTTTCCAGTTCTTTTGGCATAACCAGGGGGGAGACAGGTTCCCTGGCTTCCGTTGTCCTCGGGACTGCCCTCCTGCCCGATCAATGTTCTGTATCCATCTATTGTACTCTATAACGAAGCGGCTGTCACCCGCTCAGAGGGGGACAGCCGCTGCTGTGCTCATATCTTAAGTGTTTTGAAATAGGTAAGACAACGACCGCGTGATATCCGCCTGCCTTGACGATCCTCTCAACGCCCCTCTTCGAATACTCCAGGCGTTTCTCATTGATATCGAACCGTCCCCTCATTTTCCCTATTTCAGGAAGCCGTTGATGATCTGCTCTTCTGCTTCCTGTTCTGTGAGTCCTAATGTCATGAGCTTGATGATCTGCTCTCCCGCGATCTTGCCGATGGCTGCTTCGTGTACCAGCATTGCGTCGACGTTGTTGGCTTCCAGCGACGGAACCGCGAGGATGCGGCCCTGGTCCATGATGATGGAGTCGCACTCGGTATGTCCGCTGCAGGGCGCGTTGCCCACGACGCAGGCGTCAAATTTCTGGTAAGATGTATCTCTTGCCACGGATCTGGAAACCACATCGGCTGTGGAGCCTTCTCCGTTCAGTTCTACATGGTATACGCTCAGAGCGTTCTGGGAGCCGTGGGTCATCAGGCGTTCCCGGACCACGAGCTTCGCGCCTGCCTTCAGCTCGGCTTTTGTGGTGCGCTCTGTGGAATCCACTCCCTTGATCTGCACCATCTCCATCTCCATGTAACTTCCTTCGTCCATGTACACTTCCGTGACCGGATTCAGGATGCGTTTCCCTTCGCCATCGCCGGAGCCGTAATGCTTTTCCACATATTTGA
>CADCOP010000321.1 GCA_902803065.1 uncultured Lachnospiraceae bacterium
CTCACTGTCGGAGCCGGAGATGTGACGCAGGTCGGCAGCGACCTTGCGGAAAAAGCGCACTCCTGAGACCATCCTGACCTGCGGCCAGCTGCTTTCCACAGTCTATCCACACCCCATGTGGACAGACTGTGGATTTTTTTGTGGATAAGTCGCTGTTCTAATTTGCAGGGCGCTATGGTATACTTATGTAGCACGCTTCAGCGTGCACAGGCAATGGGGAGGCCTGTTCGGGGTCAGTCCGTATCCGTTTCGCGGCATACGGGCAGAATCAGCTGAAAGACCTGCAGCCGGCATATGGCCGGACCATACACCTGTACGGAGAGAGAAGTATAATGAAACTGCACATCCAGTCTGACAGCGGAGTTACGCTGATTGAAAATATTTTTATAGACCGATATATGCCCGGCGCGAACGGCGAGTTCGTCAAGCTGTACCTGTACCTTCTTCGCTGTGCCGGAACTGGCCGCGAGCTTTCTATTTCATCGATCGCGGATTTTTTTGACCATACGGAAAAAGATGTCCGGCGGGCACTCTCCTACTGGGAGAAGCTGAAACTGTTAAAACTCCGTTACGATGAGGACGGCGGCATCAGCGAGATCGTCTTCATGAGCGGAGAGACCGCTGACGGGGAAACGCAAACTGCATCCGTAAAAACTTCGGCAGTCGATGCCGCTCCGGCATCCCCGGCGGAAGCAGCTGCCGGCGAATCCGGAGCTATTCCCAAGAAACGAGCGCTGACCGCAGCCCGTACCAGTGCTTTGCGCGAGCAGCATCCCATCAAACAGATCCTCTTTGTAGGCGAACAGTATCTGGCCCGTCCCCTGACCCAGTCAGAGGTGACCGATATCCTGTACTTCTACAACGATCTTCACATGTCTGAAGATCTGATCGAGTACCTGATCGAATACTGTGCCTCCAGGGGAAATCCAGGCGCCAGATACATGGAAAAGATCGCGCTTGACTGGTATCGCCGCGGAATCCGCACGGTTGAAGAGGCTGAAGCGGATACCCGCCAGCATAACAAGCTGTATTTTGACATCCTGCGCGCTCTCGGAATCACGGACCGCAGTCCGGCCTCAACGGAGATCACCTATATGGACCGCTGGCTGAACATCTGGGGCATGAGTCCTCAGGTTGTTCTGGAAGCCTGCAGCCGTACCATCATGCAGACGCACCAGCCGAATTTTCCTTATATAGAAAGCATCCTGAAGAGCTGGAAGGAACACGGGGTTGCCACTCTCGAGGACATTGCCGCCCTTGACAAGGAGTACAGCAGCAAAAAGGCGCCGCGTCAGGGGGCACGCAAGAACAGCCCTTCCGGAAAGAACCGCTTCAATAATTTCCCGCAGCGGGAATATGATTTTGACAGTCTGGAGCAGCAGCTCCTGAATGCACAATCCGAGACTGAGGAGTAATTCATTTTGGGACTTACGAATTCACAATATGACGCGATCATGCGCATATACAGCCGGCTGCAGCTTGAAAATGCGCGGACAGCCGCAGCGAGGCGGGAAGAGGCTTACGACAGGATCCCGGCGCTCAGAAAGCTGGACCTGACAGTCAGCGAAGCAGCCGCGCTTGCTGCGCGCGAAGCGCTCGAGGGATCAGAGGAGGCTTCTGCCTCGTTCCGGAGCAGGCTCGATCAGATCCGCAGGAAACGGGAAGCACTGCTGACCGGAAACGGTTACCCCGCAGATTATCTCGAACCTCCCTGCCGCTGTCCTGACTGCCATGATACCGGATTTCTTCCGGACGGGACGCAGTGCCACTGCTTCCGGCAGGCCGCGATCGACCTGCTCTACTCCCAGTCCGGCATGCGGGAGATCCTTCAGAAGGAAAACTTCGACACCTTTTCCCTCGACTACTATCCATCTGACATCCGTCATCCGGTTACCGGAAAAACCTCCCGTCAGAACATGGAAGATATCCTTTCCGGATGCAGACGCTTTATCGAGGATTTTGACAAAGAAAACCAGAACCTGTTTTTCTATGGTGATACGGGACTGGGAAAAACCTTCCTCTCCCACTGCATCGCAAAAGAACTGATCGAAACATCTCATTCTGTCATGTATTTTACTGCCTTCGATCTTTTTGAGCAGCTTGCGAAGGATTCCTTCAGCAAAGCCTCTGAGGCAGCCGGGACCTTTGATTTCATTACGGAATGTGATCTTCTGATCATCGATGACCTTGGCACGGAGCTGACGAACGCATTCGTCTCTTCCAGGCTTTTCCTCCTTCTGAACGAAAGACTCCGGTCTGGAAAAAGCATGATCATATCAACCAATCTGCCGCTCGCGAAGTTTGCGGAAGTATACTCCGAACGTATATTCTCGAGAATAACGAGTGGTTTCCTGCTCATGAACTTCTTTGGAAGCGACATAAGGATTCAGAAAAAACTCAGCGGGAGGTCATAACATGGCGCATAGATCTGTTGAACGTAACAAAGACAAGATGCTTCACGGAGATCTGGGCATCGTAGCGCTC
>CADCOP010000322.1 GCA_902803065.1 uncultured Lachnospiraceae bacterium
AAAATTTTATTTGTCTCCGTTTCCGGGAAAATAATATTCTTTCTCATCACAAGAAGGCACATATCTGTGGTAGATCTCATGCCAATCAGCGACTGCCCCGGATTCTACATGGCCTTTGAAATCTTCTTCTGTTTCCCATGCATCACACACGATCAGATCATCGGAGTTCGTCAAAGAAACCCCTACTGTGTAAAAACGGCACCCCGGCTGCTTTTCGAATTCGCCGATCAATCCAGACGCGAGGATCTCTTTTACATAAGCGTCCCTCATTCCTGGCTTTACATGAAATATTCCGTGATATATGACCATTTCCGTACCTCCTGCGGATCACTAAAATACCTGCATATGTCCAGTTCTCATTCAGCATATACAGCGTTATCCGGGCCAAAATGCTGCAGGATCACCATCGGCTCACACTGGCTGTCATTTCTGATCCTGACACCCTGCTCAGCCCGATCTTTGCTTACAAAGTACTCGTCATGAGTCAGGTCGCCGACACGCATCATGTTGACCGCCTCTGCATCGAAATCTCCGAATTTACCAAAACCCTGGACCATTACACAACCATAAGCAGCTTTATCTTTCAGGATGATCTCTGCTCCTGGAAGAACTGTCACTTCCTTCGCGGTTACGTATTCATTTCCATAGCAGACATATTTCTCGATCAGGCCTTCCTGCGTATGCGGAAGCTCCATGTTCGGACAATAATATTTCTCCTTGAAATCAGGTTCATAGTTGGCTTCCCAGTCAATCGCGTTCATAATGTACTCGACCTTATCTTCTACTCCCTCGGGAATGATGTCCGTCATATATTTCTCGCCAAAGACCTCTCCGCATACCACATTCTCAAGGACACAGTTCAGATCAGTTCCCCACTGCGGCTCATAGGTAAGTAAAGAACCCGGCGCATGGATTACGCCTGCCGGCACATACCAGCCCTGTCCCGGTGCAATATTGTAGGCCCTGGACATATCTGTGATATGTGTATCGTAATCAGAAAAATGAGCTATGCATTCCCGAACATCCTCCTTGGTGACACCCTTGTTAAAACCGAAATATGTGGATGCCCTGCGTCCGGAGTTCGGATTCATCTGAGGCGGGAAGTAATAGCACTCCGGCTTTGCTTCACAGCCTACGTTTTTAGCAATTTCCGTTCTTGGATGAAAATGGAAATACAACGGTGTCTCATAATCAAAGAATTTTGCGAATACCGGGAATGTATGATATTTCTCCCAAAGTTCGCTGCCAATCAGATCGCTGCCCAGTTCCTGCACCGCATCCTTGAGAAGGAACTGTGTTCCGTCTGCAGCAACAACATAGCTGAGTCCCTGATCTGGTCTCTTCGGATTTTTAACTCTTGTACCGCTCACAGAGCAGAACCAGCGCTCCATGATCGTACCCGCATCCGCGCCGAACTTAAAATAATCATCCGGATGAATCTTGAGTCTCCGCCCGGGAACGCCGAACTTTACCGGTATAAATGCCGGAACCATACGAAAGATGCCTTTACCCTCGTTTAGTGTCTCACGAATTTTGCTGCTCATAGTTTCCTCCTTAACTGCTGGCTGCGTCTGCAGCTGCACGTATCAATGACTGTTTCAGTTACTTTGAAGAATATCTGTCTATGATCGTAGCAATCAGTACAATGACACCGATTGCGAACGTCTGGTAAAATGACTGTACGTTCAGCAATGTAAGTCCGTTATTCAATGTCTGAAGGATCAGGCATCCAATGATCGTACCTACAATACTGCCCTTTCCTCCTGCCAGTGATGCTCCACCGATAGCCGATGCCGCTATCGCATTCATTTCATATCCGTTTCCTGCCTGAGGATCAGCTGCTCCAAGCCTTCCAAGAAAGATGACTGCCGCTAGAGCACTGCAGAAACCGCTGAATCCGTATGTCGCAATCTTCATGAGAGACGTATTGATGCCTGACAGTCTTGTGGCTTCCTCATTGCCACCCACAGCGAACAGATACTGTCCGAACTTGAAATATCTGAGCACAAACAAAGCGCACAAGGCCAGAATCAGCGAAAGGATGATGGGAAGAGGAATGACCTTATTCAGCGAATTCATAAAATTAACATACGCTGAAGAAAAGCCCCTGACCGGCAGTCCGTTCGAAATAATCAGAGTTATTCCGCGGTAAGCACTCATCGTCCCGAGCGTCACAAGGAAGGGCTGCAGCTGAAGTCTTGCGATCAGGACGCCATTCAAGGAACCAAAACATGCTCCCAGCGCCAGGCCAAGGAACACGGCTAACACAGGCGGAAAGCCGGATTCCATTGTCATTGCCATAATCATTCCGCTCAGTGCCATAACGGAACCCACGGAAAGATCAATTCCCCCAGTAATAATTACATACGTCATTCCTACTGCAACGCAGAGATTGATTGCTGCCTGCTGAAGGATATTCAGAAAGTTGCCAATGGAGAAGAATTTGTTTGTCAGTACGGTAAACACGATCATCAGCACCAGAAGACTTCCGATGATACCGAGCTTTCTGCTCACATTTGGATTTTTTAACAACGTCTTCATTTGGTCAGCCTCCTACTGCATAATGCATTACTTCATCTTCCGTTGTTGTCCTGCCGTCGACCTCGCCTGTCATTTTTCCTTCATACATGATAATAATCCGATCACTCAGTTTCAGTACCTCCGTAAGCTCAGAAGAAATCAGTATGATTGATTTTCCTTCATCCGCAAGGCGCCGGATCAGTTCGTAGATTTCATGCTTGGCGTTGACATCGATTCCCCTTGTTGGCTCATCCAAGATCAATATGTCTGGTTCCACGTTCAATGCCTTGGCCACAACGACCTTCTGTTGGTTTCCTCCACTGAGCTGGCGGGTCTGCAGGCTGTTATCTTCCGGATGGACATCAAGCTGACGGGTCAGGCTTTTTACATGCTGTTCCATCTTTTTGAAATTGATCACGAAATGTGATATGTATCTGTCCAGCCTCGATAATCCGACATTAGCCGTATTCGTAAGCCCGGGGACGAACCCCTGCAATTTCCGGTCTTCCGGAATCAGCATGATACCACAGTTAATAGCATCCTTCGGCTGGCGGATCGCCACTGTCTGCCCCTTTAATTTAATAGTCCCGGAAGCAATCCTGTCCGCGCCGAAAATTGCGCGCACCAACTCTGTTCTTCCAGCCCCAACGAGTCCTGCAAGCCCCAGGATCTCACCTTTACGAAGAGAAAAGCTAACGTGTTCGAACCGCCCGTTCTCACCAGAAAGGTCATTTATCTCCAGCACCACTTCCTCTGAAACAGGCTCATCCTTATGATAGTTTTCACTTCCTATATCCCTGCCGACCATCATCTGGACAAGCTGTCCCTTGTCGACATCGGATACCTGCACAGTATCAATATATTGTCCGTCACGGAATACTGTGCATCGGTCGCATAATTCAAAGATCTCATCCATTCTGTGGGAGATGTAGATGATCGATTTGCCCTGCCGCTTCAGTTCTTTAACGATCTTAAACAGCTCATCGATTTCCCTGGTAGTCAGACTGGCGGTTGGCTCATCCAGCGCCAACACGGTGAAATCATAAAGCAGTGCTTTTGCGATCTCTACCATCTGCTGCTGCGCTGTGCTCAGGGTCTTTGTGATCACAGAGCTGGGAAATTCAGCGTTCAGCTTTCTCAGCATGACATCGGCCTGTTTTTCCATATCGCCATAACTCAGTGTTCCGAATTTACCTGTCAGTTCCTTGCCGAGAAACATGTTCTGCGCAACGCTGATCTCCGGTATCAACTGCAGTTCCTGATGAACCTTTACGATTCCCCTGGCCTTTGCCGCAAGCGGATTCTTAAATGTTACCTGTTCTTCTCCGAGCAATATCCGCCCGCTGTCCTGCGTATATGCTCCGGAAAGGATGTTCAGGAATGTGCTTTTTCCGGCTCCGTTCTCGCCAACGAGCGCATGGATCTCACCCTGTTTCAATTCAAAATGAACATTATCCAGAGCCTGGACCGCACCGAAACGTTTGCTGATATTTTCCATCCTCAGAATATATTCCCCAGACATCCGTAAAGTCTCCTTCCTCTAAGGATCTGCTTATCTTCCCGCAAAAAAGTCCGGCGCACAAACACATCCGCTCCCAGGCAGAGATGTTGTTGTGCCCCGGACCATACAGTCTGTCATTTACACGGAGCGTCAGTTTCCGCTCCCAAAGTCATATTCTTCCATATGTCCTTTGCTTTCATGCAGCATTGATCATTTACCGAAATCAGCTGCGTTATCTTCGTCAACGACTTCGATCGGAGTACTGACAACACGCGGGATCTCCTGCCCGCCAAGCAGACGAAGAGCAACCTCAACCGCCACCTCACCGTTCATAGCCGGGAACTGGTCAACTGTAGCATTCAGCTCACCAGCATGAATTGACTTATAAGCATCACCGGTTCCGTCAACACCGATAACAATAACTTCGCCAAGTTTTCCTGCCTGTCTGAGGGCCTCAACAGCGCCGAGAGCCATGTTGTCATTGCAGCAGTACAGGGCAGCTACATCCGGATTCTGTGTGAGAATATCCGTTGCAACATTCATGCCTTTTTCTACTTCATAATCAGCCGGAACACTGGCAACCACTTCGATGTTCGGATAGTTAGCGATCTGCTCATTGAAACCGTTAACACGCTGAATAGATGTAAATGTTCCGGATACGCCTTCGATAATGGCTACTTTACCCTCTTCGCCGATTTTCTCTGCTATGTAATCAGCTGCTTTATGTCCGATCTCGATCTGAAGACCGCCTACGAATACATCAGCGTCAGCAACATACTCACAGTTCGCGTTGACGATCGGAAGTCCTGCTTCTTTAGCCGAAGCTACTGCAGAATCAAGGCACTCGTTTGTAAGAGGCGAAAGAATAAGCGCGTTGTAATCATTCTGAAGCATTGTTTCGGCAATTGAGAGCTGTCCGGCCGTATCCGTCTCGGTACGCGTTGCCTGGATATCGATCGTTGCCCCGTTTGCCTCTGCCGCGCTGGTCATGCCATCACCAAGCGCAAGCCAGAACTCATTTGCCTGGTTCTTCAGGATACTTCCAAGGACAATTCCTTCCGGAAGCTCAAGGTCAGATATTGGGCCGAATTTTTCTTCAAGCTGATCATACGGAATCGTATCCGTCTCTGTATCAGGATTAAATGCCTCTTCTGCAAAAGCAGACCCAGCCATCAGAATCCCTGCCATAACAGCCGACATAACGAGAGTCATCAGTTTTTTCTTCATAACGTGTGCTCCTTTCATGAAAAATGCTTTTAGTTAGTTAATTTCCCGCACTGCTGTCTTCTGCAAGACAGCGATCCAACAGAACTTTACCTTATACAAAGCTTCATCTTTGCATTTTATAAAAACGTTTTTCTATCTGGTCTGATATTACCAAAAACGTTTTTATAAATCAATTATCTAATTTTACCGAATTGTTTTTTGTTATATTATGCATAATGCATATATTAATGCCCCCTTTTAATCGTTTTAAATTAATCTGTCAATTATTTTCAAAAAACGTTTATATTTTATCAATTTAATTTTCATACAAAAAAAGGGACCCGGTAAGTCCGGATCCCCTCTGATCTGTTCCTCATCTTTTCATATAAAGGCTGCTGTCCCTTACGATCAGGTTCGGTTTAAAGTACACATCCTCATATTCCTTTTCATCATGCACAAGGTGCGCCATCATCTGATTTGCCGCAGAGATTCCCATCTCCATTTCCCTCATGTCGAGCGATGTTATATTCAGGATTCGTGAAATATTGATATTATCAAGACCTGTCAGCGCCAGATCATCCGGAATACATCCCCCGATATCCCGCACTGCTTCCCAGCAGCCGATCGCCTGCAGGTCATTTGAGCAGCAGATCGCGGTGGGCTTATCTTCCAGTCGGTACAATGCTCTTCCGGAATTATATCCTCCCATCTCTGTATAATCGTTCCACGATACATATTCCTGTCTGTATTCCAGGCCTGCACTTTTCAAAGCTTCCATATAAGCCTGATGCCTCTGGCCGTACACTTCCGTATCCGCCTTTCCTGCCAGATACCCTATCTTCTTATGGCCGATTCGAAGCAGGTGCTGCATAACAGCAAGTATCCCCTGATATACATCGATAGATACGGTCCCGAAAGGATATCCCCGGTTAGCCCAGAGATGGTTGCACATTCCCAGCAGAACCACCGGATTCCCTGCCTTGATTATTTCATCGATCAGGCGTTTGTCATACGAAAAATGTACCAGTATCAGGCCGTCGATCACGTTTTCCTGCAGAAGCCTGACCGCGCCCAGTTCCTGATCCAGCAGTCCGTTCGTATAGTAAAGAAGGAGTGAATACCCGTATTCTTTGATCGTTTTCTGAACGCCTTCGATCATGCCAAAATAGATTTCATTAGACGTATCCGGTATGGCCAACATGATCAGATCCGTTTTCCTGGTTTTCAGGATCCTGCCCGCACGATTCGGAACATAATTCAATGTTTCCGCTGCCCGGATGATTTTTTCCCTTGTTTCCTGTTTCACATAACCTACGGAATTCAGCGCATGCGATACCGTACCCACAGATACTCCAGCCAGCTTCGCAACATCGTTTATTGACACCCGGTGGTTTGCCGGTTTTTCATGACCTTCCATGCTTTCCTGTTCTCCTGTCTTTTTTCTATGACCAATGGTATCTCTGTGCAAAACGGTACAGCCTGTTCTCTGCCGCAGCGTATGAGCATACAATTATTGGCTTAATTATAACACATTTTTCTAAAAATACTAAAATTTTTATATTTTTTATGAGCTGTTTTTCTCATATTTTTTCTAATATCGGGAAAAGCTATAATAAAAACCAGAAAAACCCGATATCTGTTCTATATTTGGGGTATTTTTTTGAAATAATCCATTATTTATGCAAAAACGTTTTTACTATGAATGGGTTTCTGACCAACGAAGAGTCCCAGAAAAAATGTCGCCGGCTATTCAAAGCCTGTCAGGAATATGCGGATCTTCATAAAACAGTGAAAACGCAGTTAATGTAATAACGGCATGAGATCTTTCACAGATTTCATGCCGTCATTATTCTTATCTTCCGCAGGCCGCGTCGATCGCTGCCAGCTCTTCTGCTGTAAAATCAGTATTCTGGATCGCCCGGATGTTGTCGAGAATCTGTTCCGGTCTCGATGCGCCGATCAGGACCGAACATACATCTCCATCCTTCAGGATCCAGGCGAGTGACATCTCGGCCAGTGTCTGCCCGCGCTTCGCTGCCAGCTCGTTCAGCTTCCGGATACATTCCACCTTTTCAGGGGTAATGTCGCCTGTTTTAAGGAATCTTCCATCTCTGGATGCGCGGCTGTCGGCTGGGATCCCGTGCAGATATCTGTCTGTCAGCAATCCCTGCGCCAGAGGACTGAACGCGATAATTCCGATCCCCGCTTCTCTGCAGTAATCTTTGACTCCGTCCTCCTCGATCGTCCTGTCAAAAATCGAGTATCTTCTCTGGTTGACAATAAACGGGCAATGGAGTTCACGTAAAAGCTTTACGGCCCTATCCGTATATTCTTTATTATAATTTGACACGCCTGCATAGAGCGCGCGTCCGCTTTTTACAATATCTGCCAGAGCCTCCATGGTCTCCTCCAGAGGCGTGTCCGGATCCATCCTGTGATGATAGAATATATCAACATAATCCAGATGCATCCTTTTCAGGCTCTGGTCCAGACTGGCGAAAAGATATTTCCTTGATCCCCAGTTCCCGTAAGGACCCGGCCACATATCATACCCGGCTTTCGTTGTAATGACCAGTTCATCGCGGTATGTCCGGAAATCCTTTTCAAACAGCTTGCCGAAGTTTTCTTCCGCGCTTCCATACACAGGACCGTAATTATTGGCAAGATCAAACTGCGTGATCCCGTGATCAAAAGCCGTCCGGCACATGCTGCGCATGGTATCAAAGTTGTCCCTGCTGCCAAAATTGTGCCAGAAGCCCAGCGAAACCGCGGGGAACATCAGACCACTTTTCCCTACACGGTTATATTTCATTTCACAATAACGGCTGTCCGATGCCTGATATACTTCATTCATTATTCGCTACCTCCTGATTTGCGGCGCAGTATATAATCCGTGTTTTTACTCAATAATATCATATGCTACCGCAGGCAGCATGACAAGCATTTTGCCTGATCATGAATTTCTGATCCCTGAAAAATGCGTATTCAGATTGACATGGTGAATTTTGTGAATTATACTGTATATATAGTTCACTTTTAGAAGCTGCTGCCCCTTCTTCATGCGTGAATCTACTCTATGCATAAAAGGGGAACAGCGGATACCAGAAAAGGATGATCAGAGGTAATCAACATGAGCATATTTGGTGAAAAGATCAGGGCGAAACGCGAGGAAATGCGTCTGAGCCAGGAACAGCTTGCGGGAATGTGCGGCCTGTCACGGCGGTCGATCATTTCCTATGAAACGACTGACAAACGGCCCCATGCCTCGACTGTCCGTGCTCTCGCGAAGGCTCTCAATGTCACTGTGCGTTATCTGGAACGTGATGAGATCACGGATCCGCAGGCGGGCATCGAACAGGAACCTTTTATTTCAGAAGCACGTGAAATGTTCGGCAGCCGCGGCGCGGAGGAAATGACAAGACTTCTTGAGCAGAATGAGGCTCTCTTTGCCGGCGGAACACTGACTGAAAGTCAGAAGGATATGTTCTACGAAGCAATCACCCGCGCTTACTTCGCCAACAAGCAGAAGGCCCGCGAGAAGTTCGGCAAAAAGAAGCCGGAGGAAACTGACGCGCAATGACTGATTACAAGATGATTCAAAAAAAGGCTGCGGATCTGCGTGACCTCTACGGTCCTGCCAACATCCGCGGCGTGATCCGCGGACTGGATCTCACTTTGCTTGAGCTCCCCATGGGCACTGATCCGGACAGTATACGGGCATTCATCATAAAAAACAACCGCTGCGCTGCCATCACTCTTAACAGCGATCTGGTCGATGACGCTGTTCCTTTCATTCTGGCCCATGAAACCGGCCACTATGTGATGAACCATCTGCAGGGTGCCTGCTGTGCCTTCCGGGACAGCCATTTCGGTTATTCTACAGGAAGCACAGAACTGGCTCGCATGGAAAATGAGGCTACTTTCTTCGCGGCAGAGTATCTCCTCGATACAAAGGAAACGCTGGATCTTCTTCATGAGTATGACATGCTCACCGCCGCCAAAATTCTGAAGGTTCCGCCTGAATTTCTTGATTTTAAGGCCCGCCTGATGCTGCATGACGGACTTATCGATTCATACAGTGAGTATATTCCGGTCCGCAGCGACTTTTTAAAAAACGCGCCGCTCGCAGCTGGCAGCGTTCCGGTCTGACCAGGAACGCTGCTCGCGTTTAAAGGAGGCCATGCTATGTTCAGCGTCCGCACGCTGCCGTCTTCGGTATGGGCACATGATGCCTCTCACCGGATGAAACAGAAAAATATTCTACGTTATAGATAATAGTACAGATACCAGTAAGAACAGGGGATTATAAGATTACGTTGATGTCTTAAGAA
>CADCOP010000323.1 GCA_902803065.1 uncultured Lachnospiraceae bacterium
CTGATCAGGCGCTGCTCACGTCCGTCATACTTGGATGTCTGCAGGAAGATGATCCTGCGGACCGGAAGATTCAGTCCCATGCCTATGGCGTCTGTTGAGACGACGACCTTGGTCTTTCCGTCGGTAAACAGATGCATCTGCCTTCTCCGTATCTCGGGAGGCAGGCTTCCGTAGATCACGCTTGCCTCGATTCCTTTCTCCTCCAGGCGTCCGGCAACATCCAGCACCGACTTCTTCGAGAATACGATCAGCGCGTCTCCCTGACGGACATCATCCGGGAAAACAAACGGCTCGTCTTCGAACAGCAGCTGTGTCTTGCGTTCATAGTAGTGAATCGTGTATGTATCATTGCACAGCCGGATCAGGTGTGTCAGGACCTTTTCTGCGGCCGGGCTGCAGCACACATGGATCTCGCCTGCGCGAAGTCCCAGGATCGCTTTTGTCCAGGAATGACCTCTTTCGGGATCCGCCATCAGCTGCGCCTCATCGATCACCGCTATGTCATAATATGTGTCGAAATCAGCCATTTCCACGGTAGCTGCCGTTATTCTGGAGTTTTCATCCTCAATGCATTCCTGCCCCGTCAGCATCATGGCCGGAACACCGAAATCCTTCATCCGCTCATACACTTCAAGCGCCAGCAGACGCAGCGGACCCAGGTAGATGCCCCGGGGCGCCTTTTTCAGCCGTTCCAGCGCCTGGAACGTTTTTCCGCTGTTGGTCGGCCCGATATGAAGCACGAACTTTCGTTTCATCGCCAGCGCATCCGGGAATTCCATCTCCGGGCGCGTCGGTACGAGCTGTGTCATCTGCTTCGTAATGATCTCCTGTTTATAGGCCGGATACAGCGCAAATAACGGTCTGCGGCAGATCGCTCCATCCCGCTCGGTGCGCAGCCAGTCCAGGAAATCTTCCGTAACGCCTTCTCTCTGCTCCGGCATCAGAAATGCCATATCCAGCCTGACCAGGTCAGGAATGATCTCAGAACAGATCGTTCTCATGATGTCGGTCCGGTGCTTGTAACAGGCGTATTCACCGAGATTGCGGATCTGCTTATGATAATCCTCCAGGGCAGCGAAGCTGATCCTGCCCGGCCTGGCGGCATGAACCGTACCGGCCAGCCGCTTCGCCCGCTGTCCGGGATCCTTCATGCGGAGGGATCCCGGTCGTTTATGTGAAAATACCTTTTCGTACTGCTCAGTATAAAATTCAGTTAATTTCTCTCTGCTTACCATTCTTCACCTTGTGATCACCCGGGAACTGCGGCATGATCTCGGCTTCTCCTCCTGTATGATATGACCGGTTCCCGATCTGTCTGAAAAACTCCGGTACAAAGGAAGGATCGTGCAGCGCTTTCTCCTCCGCGGCAAGAAGCTTCCCGAACATTTCTCCTCCTCTTTCAAACCGCCTGACAAACTCTGAAAGATCCTTTTCCTGAATTCCGTAAAGGTTCCCGTTTATAAACAGCGGCGAAAGTAGCGGATAACCCGGAATCAGTTTTTCCAGCTGCAGAAAAACCCATTCCCTGAAGCCGGACGGATCGATCAGAAGACCTGTGATCAGGTAATACTCATTCAGAAGGGCGTACATCCTCCGGGGAGACGGATCATTTCCCAGCTCCGGATATGTTTTCCTGACAGCAGAAGACATAAGCTTTGCGATCACTTTCTTCTCCATCCTGGTCAGGCGGATCATGCTCATCTGTCCGCAGCGGCGTATGTCTCTTCCCAGATATTTCCTGCAGCAGTATGCGTCCACAGCTGCTTCGTACCGGAAATGCTTCCCGAGCGCTTTTGTCTCGGACGGATCGTATGCCTTTTTGTATATGAGCGGATGGGTATTCGCGTCAAGGCAGTAATGTCCGAGAAATCCGGTAAAATAGGCGATGGCAATGTGCTTCTGTTCTCCGCGGAAGCTGACCGCGCAGGTATACAGGTTTCTCAGGAATTCACCTGTTCTGTACTTGTGCATCCTGCGCCCGATCGCCATTCCGGGGCGCAGAAATTCAAGGACCGAATAGAAAAAAATATCCGGCCCCGCAAGGGCTGTTGCGTATACGTTCCTGTGGGCGCCTATACAGCTCTCCGTAACCGAGACCGGCAGCTTTCTGTACTGCAGCACTCCGCAGGAATAATGTGTCAGAAACGCTGGCATATGTACCTCATTTCAGATAAATGCTTCTTTAATGCTGTCATAGTGCAGAAAGATCCCCTTCTGCGCCAGTTCCCTGATCTCCTGCAGGGTTGCGATCCGAAAGTGAGTGGCTTCTTCTTCCTGCAGCCTGACATCCTCTTCTTTAAAGTCCATCTCAAAGCGGAAGACATCTACAAAATAGTTATCCCCTTCCCCGGGGTTCTCTCTGTGATAAGTCAGGACCGGCTCCGTCACGTCTTCCGGCACCGTAAGTCCTGTCTCCTCCTTCACTTCTCTGCGGACCGCGTCAACAGCATCTTCTCCCGCACGGACTCCTCCGCCGGGCACCTCCCACCAGCCGGGAGCCCAGTGCTTTGTCATGATCCGCTGTGTGATCAGGTACCTTCCGTCCGGCCTGCGGATGATGCCAAGAACGGAGAGATGATACTCTCCGTCCTTTAATATCCAGTCATTCCGCTTCATCGTCCTGCCGGTACGCTGCTTATTGCTGTCATAAATATCCCAGTATTCCATGCTGCTCCATTCAGTGTTCTTCTTCGGCGATCTTATCCTCGATCTCCTTCTTCAGGTTTCTGTGCGTCTGTGAAGGCGCCTTTTTCCCGGAGGAAGCACTTTTTCTTGCTTTGACTGATTTTGCCCTGTCATTGGCCGAAACCCTCCGCTCCGCCTTTGTGCAGGAGAAAACGCAGATCCCCATAGGAGGTACCGTGATGTAGATGGATTCGTCTCTGCCGTCGCACTCATCAAACCGCGAACTCTTGACGCGCGGGTTCAGGTTTCCGTCACCGCCGAATTCAACGCGGTCACTGCTGAATATCTCCTTGTACTTTCCGGCAAACGGGACACCGATCTTATGCTTTTCATACACAAGAGGCGAGAAGTTGCAGACGACAAGAAGCGTATCCTTTTCATCTCTGCCCTTTCGAAGAAAGACCAGCATGTTCTCGTTCGCGGAGATCTCATTGATCCACTCAAAGCCGTCCGGATCATTGTCAAGCTCATACAGAGCCCTGTTCTCCGTATAGAAATGTTCCAGTGCTTTCATGTACGCAAGAAGCCTGGCGTTATCCTCTTCCTCCGCAAGATTCCAGGGAAGCGCTTCGCCAACAGAGAACTCACTTCGCATGCCCGCATCCTGCCCCATGAATAAGAGCTGCTTGCCCGGATGCATGACCTGGAATCCATACGCGGCACGGAGATTGGCAAAACGGTTTTTCCTTCGTCCGGGCATCTTGAGAAACATTGAGCCCTTCCCGTACATGACTTCCTTGTGAGAGAACGGGAGCAGATAGTTTTCGCTGTAATGATAGATCATGCTCAGGGTCAGCTCACTGTGATGCCGTCCCCTGAATATGGGATCCAGCTCCATATAGCCGGTGAAATCGCTGACCCATCCCTCATTCCATTTTAGATCAAAACCGAGCCCGTCTTCCTCTACTGGAGCTGTGACCTTCGGCCACAGGGAATCCTCCTGGGCAATCATGAATGTTCCCGGCTCCGTCTTTTTGAAGATCGAGTTCATGTGCTTGATGAACTCGATGGCTTCCAGGTTCTCATTTCCGCCGTACATGTTCGCGACCCACTGTCCGTCACTCTTCCCGTAATCGAGATAAAGCATTGCCGATACTCCGTCAACGCGTATTCCGTCCGCATGGTATACCCTTGCCCAGAAAAGAGCGCTCGCGATCAGGAAATTGCGGACCTCTGCGCGTCCGTAATTATACACAAGAGTCCCGTATTTTTCGTTTCTTCCCTGCCGCGGATCCATGTGTTCGTACAGGCATGTGCCGTCAAATCCCTTCAGGCAGAAGTCATCCGCCGGGAAATGCGCTGGTGCCCAGTCAAGAATGACTGAGATGCCTTTCTCATGCATGTAATTCATAAAATACATAAAATCCTGAGGCGTTCCGTAACGGGATGTCGGAGCGAAATACCCGGATGTCTGGTAACCAAGGGATTCATCCAGAGGATGCTCCATGACCGGAAGCAGTTCAAGATGCGTGTACCCCATCGTGAGGATATAGTCCGCAAGCATAGGAGCAAGTTCTCTGTAATTGTAGAACAATCGCCCGTCATCCGGCTTTTTCCATGCCCCCAGGTGCACTTCGTACACAGACATGGGCGAATGCTGGATATCTGCGTTCTGCTTTTCCTTCTGCCATTTTTCATCGGTCCACTCAAATCCGCGGATATCTGCGACAACAGAGGCTGTCTCCGGACGCAGCTGAGCGGCATTCGCGAAGGGATCCGCCTTGAGGAAGGTCAGTCCGCCGCGTGCCTTGATCTCATATTTGTACAGGGATCCTGCCTTGATTCCGGGAACGAACAGTTCAAAGATCCCGGCCTGCGGCAGGCGGCGCATGGGCAGGCGTCTTCCGTCCCAGAGATTAAAGTCGCCGACAACGCTGACTCTCAGGGCATTGGGAGCCCAGACTGCGAAATACACTCCCTCCACTCCGTTCAGTGTCATCGGGTGCGCGCCGAGTTTATCATAAATGTCATAGCAGATGCCCGCCGTGAAACGGATCATGTCTTTCTCCGTGATCTGCGGCTGAAAAGCATACGGATCCGCAAACTCCTCTGAAGACCCGTCGTCATAGGTAACGACCAGGCGGTAATCCGGTATCTTCTGACCGGGAATGAGCGCGGCGAAAAAACCGGTTTCATCTTCCATCTGCATGGGATATGTTTTCCCTGTTTCCGTGTCTCTCACAAGGATCGACTCCGCTGTCGGCAAAAATGTCTGAATAAGCACACCTTCATCTGTCATGTGCGCGCCAAGAATATCATGAGGCTGATCCTCCTCGGAGTAGATCAGTCCTTCGATCCTTGCCCAGTCCATCATGTCGTAAAGCTTATCGTCCATACAATAATACCTCCTCCGTTTGAAAGGCAGAGTTTCTGTCAATATGCGTCTCCCCTACATGGGGTCAAACAGGTGAATAAACAGCCCGCTTCTCAGCTTCGGTTCAAACCAGGTCGATTTCGGCGGCATCAGCAGCCCCGCGTCCGCGACGGCAAACAGTTCGCCGATCGATGTCGGATACATGGAAAACGCGGCAGCCCAGTCACCGTCAACAAGTCTCTCAAGCTCCTTCAGGCCGCGGATACCTCCGACAAAGCGGATTCTCTCATCCGTCCTGGGATCCTCAATGCCCAGGAGAGGCTGAAGGATCTCCTTCTGCAGGATAGAAACATCAAGACCTTCGACCGGGTCTTCGCTCAGAAGAGAACTGCGGAAGGATACTCTGTACCATTTCCCCGAAACATACAGTCCCATCTCTCCCTTGCGGGAAGGATGAACAGGCTCCTTCTCTTCTGTTATATCACATTTTTGACCGATCTGACGAAGAAACTGTTCAGGATTCATACCATGAAGGTCTTTTACGACCCGGTTGTAATCCATGATCTTCAGTTCGTCGTCCGGAAACAGTACCGACAGAAACCAGTCCGCTTCGCCCCGCGCGCCCCCCGCGCGCTCTCTTCTTGCGAGCGCAGTTCTGACAGCCGAAGCTGCCCTGTGATGTCCGTCGGCAATATAAACTGAATCTGCTGCCATAAAGGCGCCGCGGATCGCTTCAATATCCTCTTCCCTGTCGATGATCCAGCCCCTGTGCCCGATCCCGTCTTCTGACGTAAAGGCAAAGACCGGCGGCTGCTGCCTGACTTTCTGAACAAGAGCAGCCGTATCCGGCCGGTTCCGGTAGGCAAGAAAGATCGGCCCGGTCTGCGCGCCGCACGCATCTACGTGGCGGATCCGGTCCAGTTCCTTATCCGCTCTCGTGTTCTCATGCTTTCTGATGGAACCTTCAAGGTAGTCGTCCGCGCAGGCACAGGCAACGATCCCGGTCTGTGACCTTTTGTTCATCGTCAGTTCATACAGGTAAAAACATTCTTTCTCATCCTGCACATACAGCCCCTTCGCTTTTTCCTCAGCCAGCATCGTGCGAGCCTTCTGGTATACTTCGGGAGCATACATGTCATAATCTTCGGGAAACTGTGTTTCGGGACGGTCTATATTCAGGAATGACAAGGGCTCTCTGAGCGCAGCCTCCCTTGCTTCTTTCCTGTCATATACATCATAGGGAAGCGCAGCGATCCTCTCCTCAAGGCCGGGAGCGGGCCTGAGCGCGCGGAACGGTTTCAGTCTGACCATAGCATTTCCTCCGTGAAAACGGAAAAGGGAAAGCCCGGGACGGCACCCTCCCGGGAGTCATCCGGCAATCCCTCTTTCCTTTTATACTCCTGTAACGAGACGAACCCGGATCACTCCATCAGCCTTCCTGAGGCTCTCCAGCGCCTCCCCCGAGACCGGCGTTTCAAGGTCGATCAGCGTGTACGCGTACTCGCCGCGGCTTGCGTTCGTCATATTTGCGATGTTCGTATCCGAGAGAATATCCGTAAAGCGGCTGATCATCTTCTTTACATTCCTGTGAAGAATGGCGATCCTTGCCGCGCTCGTGCATTTTCCCATGCTGCAGGCCGGATAGTTCACGGAATTGCTTATATTTCCGTTCTCCAGGTAATCCCTCAGCTCACTGACAGCCATCTTGGCGCAGTTATCCTCCGACTCCGAGGTCGAGGCTCCCAGATGGGGCGTGAGGATCACTTTATCATGTCCGGCAGTCAGATCGTTCGGAAAATCCGATACATATCGGGCGATCTTTCCCGCATCCAGCGCGTCCATGACAGATTTCTCATCAACCAGAAGGTCTCTGGCCAGGTTGAGCAGCACAGCTGTCGGCTTCATGAGCGCGATCTGATCCGGACCGATCGTATGGCGCGTGCCGTCATTGAGCGGAATGTGGATCGTAATGTAATCGCATTCCTTATAGATCTGGTTTACGTCATTAATATGACGGATGGAACGGGACAGGTTCCAGGCCGCGTCGACAGAGATATACGGATCATACCCGTACACATCCATCCCCAGGTGGGATGCCGCGTTGGCAACAAGAACACCGATGGCTCCGAGACCTATGATTCCGAGTTTTTTTCCGGACAGCTCGCTGCCGGCAAAACGTTTCTTTTCTTTTTCTGTCAGTTTGGCAATGCTTTCTTTTCCGGCTGTCTCCTTAACCCACTCAATGCCGCCGATGACATCTCTCGCGGCAAGAAACATGCCGGCAAGGACCAGCTCCTTGACTCCGTTTGCGTTTGCTCCGGGCGTGTTGAATACGACAACGCCCTGGGACGCGTATTTTTCAAGCGGGATGTTGTTGACTCCCGCGCCTGCCCTGGCTACAGCCAGCACATTTTCAGGAAGTTCCATATCATGCATGGCAGCGCTCCTGACAAGCACCGCGTCCGCGAGTTTGACCTGATCCGTCTGCACATAGACTCCGCTGAAGCGGTCCAGTCCGATCTGTGAAATGGGATTCAGGCAGGTGTAATGGTACATGGTCAGATATTCTCCTTCTCGAATTCTTTCATGAAGGCAACCAGCTTCTTCACGCCTTCCATGGGCATTGCATTATAGATGCTTGCACGCATACCGCCTACGGTCCTGTGCCCCTTCAGGTTGACAAGGCCCTGCTGCGCGGCTTCCTTTACGAATTTAGCTTCCATATCCTTGTCACCGATGACGAACGGGACATTCATAAGGGAACGGTCCTCTTTGCGGACAGTTCCGCGGAACAGTCTGCTCTCATCGAGGAAATCATACAGGATCGCTGCCTTCTTCTCGTTTCTCTCCTTCATGACCTCAAGTCCGCCCATGGCCTTGAGCCATTTGAATACCTTTCCGCAGATGTAGATGCAATAGCAGTTCGGCGTATTGTACATGGAATTCGCATCTGCGTGGGTCTTGAAGGACATCATGACAGGCGTGCCCGGGAGCACATCTTCCGTGATCAGGTCATCGCGGATCACGGAGATGACCATGCCGGCAGGACCGATGTTTTTCTGAACACCGCCGTACATGATTCCGTACTTTGTAACATCTGCCGGCTCGGAGAGGAAGCAGGAGGATACATCAGATACAAGAATTTTTCCCTTGGTATTGGGAAGCTTTTTGTATTTTGTGCCATAGATCGTATTGTTTTCACAGATATACACATAATCCGCATCCGGCGATATGGGAAGATCCGAACAGTCCGGAATATATGTGAAAGTCTGGTCTTCACTTGACGCGATCTTATTCGCTTTTCCGTATTTCGATGCTTCCTGCCAGGCCTTCTTTGCCCACTGTCCGGTCACAATATAATCAGC
>CADCOP010000324.1 GCA_902803065.1 uncultured Lachnospiraceae bacterium
ATACGTAAATTTATTCATGTGAAGCTGCTGACGGAATAATGCATAGTAACTAATAAAAAATAGAAATTGCTTTCACCAAATGTACTTCAGATTTTGTTATGATAAAAGGGATCTTTCTTTACAGAAGGAAAGCTGTTCGGCAGAACGGACCAGGCAGTATTTTGGAGTAACAGGCTTTGCGGAGGCCATGGGCATATGTCAGATAAGACGAGGAGAAAATGGAAAAGAGAGAAAAAACAGTCGCTTGCTGAAAAGGTAACGCTCATGTCCGTTGCGGGAGCCCTGACGATAGGATTTGTCGGACTCATCGTTGGGCTGTATATATACGCGGTCAATCTGTTCAATAAGTTCGTCAATGATACGTTTGAACTTGCGTGGAGCGCCAGACTTGTGGCGGTAAATTTCACGGAGCCGGAGAGCCTGGCAGACGAAGTCATGAGCATTTACCGCGGGTTATCGGAAGAGGAGCGCAGCGGTACCGGAACAGATGCGTATCATGACTGTTTTGGTAAGGTCACGGAACTCGGGGATTATCAGACTCTGAGTAAGGCACTGAATGAACTTACGTTGATCAATGATGTGGATGACGTCTATTATGCAGTCTACGACAGGGATACCTCTGCTCTGATATACATAGTGGATCCGGATAAAAGGGAAGGATATATCAATGAGCCCGGCGACTGGGAGAGTGTCGACGAAAAGGAACTGAACATATTTCTTGGCTGGGATGGAACGGAAATACCTCATTACAGTTATATAGGGGGAAAAGACCCCTGGATCTGCACAGTGGGTGCCCCGATAAGAAATGAGAGCGGCCAAGCCAGAGGCTACATTCTGGCAGATTTTACGCTGGATGAAATGGCGCATGACATGCTGGCTTTTCTAATCCGGTATATTTTCGCGATTATTGCCGTAACTGCCTTTATTGGATTTCTCATAACCCGGCTTATGGAAAGGACGACGGTAAAACCGATCAACGCCATTGCAAAGGCGGCCCAAAGCTATGTTGAGGACAGAAGATCCGGTAATACGCGCATGGAGCATTTCTCCTCCCTTCCTATCCAGACAGGGGATGAGGTGGAGCATCTGAATCTTGTGATGGCACAGATGGAGAAAGATCTGTCTGTCTATATGGAAGATCTCACCATAGTGACCCAAAAAGAAGAGCGCGTACGTACGGAACTTGATATGGCGTCGAAGATCCAGAAAGGTGTGCTGCCTGACAGCTTCCCTGCTTTTCCGGACAGACAGGAATTCGAGCTTTACGCATCCATGGAACCGGCCAAGGAGATCGGCGGCGATTTTTATGATTTCTTTCTGATCGATGACGACCATCTGTGCCTCGTGATCGCGGACGTGTCAGGAAAGGGCGTACCGGCCGCACTGTTCATGATGGCCTCCAAGATCATCCTTGCGGATAATGCCATGATGGGGAAATCACCTTCGGAGATTCTGCGCGATTCAAATAACGCGATCTGTTCGAATAATAAACTGGAAATGTTCGTAACGGTTTGGGTCGGAATTCTTGAGATCTCTACCGGAAAACTCTGCGCCGCGAATGCCGGACACGAGTATCCGGCACTCAAAAAGGGAGACAGCGGATTTGCGATCTTTAAAGATAATCATGGCTTTGTGCTCGGCGGAATGGAAGGCATTAAGTATAAAGAGTATGAGATCCTGCTGGAGCCGGGGGATAAGCTGTTCGTCTACACGGACGGTGTGCCCGAGGCCAATGATCCGGACGGGAACATGTTTGATGCGAAGCGGATGATCGATGCGCTGAACGAAGAACCGACAGCTTCCCCCGAGCAGATCCTGGTCGATGTACGCGGGGCAATAAGCAGATTTGTGAGGGAAGCGGAGCAGTTCGATGACATGACCATGCTCTGTCTGGAGTATAAGGGGTCAAAAAAAGATGATAAAGAAGAAGGTACAGCATGTGGTCTATAAGAGACATTAAGAAGAAAGGCAAGTCCGCTTTAAAAAAGAATTACTGGAGAAGTGTTGTTGTAGCGGCGCTGATGTTCCTTTTAACCACCGTGGCATCAACCCTGACCCGGATCAGAAGCGAGAGCATATTGCAGAACGTCGGCTTTGAACCGCTTCATAAAATGAAGCCGAACGAGATTATGATCATAGCGGGCATCGTTATTGTGGGATATATGTCGATCATTGTGTTCGCGGTACTGGTTAAGATCATTTTTTCCAACGCTTTAGAGGTGGGGGGATGCCTGTTCTTCAGGAACAATGTGGAGGAGGGACCGGCAAAGCTTGCGCTGATCAGGGAAGGTTTTTCCGACTATGCGCATGTGTTCGTTACCCTCCTTCTCAGAGATGTTTTTATGGTCCTTTGGTTCTGTCTGGGGATTATTCCGGGACTGATAAAAATCTATTCCTACAAGATGGTCCCCTATATCGTGAAGGAGTATCCCGATCTGTCTGAGATCGAGGTGATCACGCTTTCACGCGAGATGATGAATGGGAACAAATGGCGGGCAT
>CADCOP010000325.1 GCA_902803065.1 uncultured Lachnospiraceae bacterium
GAATTGTACCACAAAAAAGTCCGCCTCAACAACCATCATTCCCATATATTCTGCACTGCCCTCCATGGATGTATGTTCCATAAGCAGACACTCTTAATCGCCAACAAATGCTTCACACCGCCTCCCATGAGTGTATCCACCTTCCATGGGTGTATGTTCCATAAGCAGGTACTCATCGGCCGCCGGCACATACATACGCACTCAGTTATTTCCATGGGTGTATGTTCCATAAGCAGGTACTCATCGGCCGCCGGCACTTAACGAATGCAAGCCGGAGGCGCAGCATGAGTTTAGTGCCCGCTGCGTGCCGATGGTAGCGGGAGCGTGCCTGCGTTGGAACATACACCCTCCCCCCGATGGTAGTGGGAGCGTGCCTGCGTTGGAACATACACCCTCCCCCGATGGCAGCGGGAGCGTGCCTGCGTTGGAACATACACCCCACTTTATTCATTCGCCTTCAGGCTCGTGACCATATCGATCTTCTTAAGCTTCCCTGCCAGGTACCAGGAACTTGCCAGTGCTATGATAAGCGTGCCGGCCATTGCGATCACGTACGTCTTTGGTTCGATCATGGCGAAGAAGTCATACTGATCGCCGATCGCTTCCTTAAAGATGTAATCTGTCATAAGGTACCCGGCGGGAAGGCCAAGGATGACTGCGATCACAGTCAGCCAGATATTCTGCATCACGAAGATCTTCCGGATCGCCCGGAAGCGGAAGCCCAGGACTTTAAGCGTAGCAAACTGGTAGTTTTTCTCAGCCAGGGAAAGGATACCCAGGTTGTATATGATCACGAAGCCGAGGATCGCGGACACTGCCACCAGAATGCCGATAAAAGCGTTCATTACGCTCAGCATGGAATCCATCTGCGCGGCGAGGTCTTCCACGGAGCTGATCGTCTCAACGCCCGGCAGCTCGCTGATTCCGGACAGATCCTCGTTTGTATAAACGTGGTCTGCCCTGTATTCCAGGCCAAGAGATTCATAAAATGCGCGGCTCATATTCATGTTCTGGTTCTGCGGATCGCGGTTCACTCCCGTGATCAGGGACTCATGCCACTCATCTTGTCCGAGGATCCTCCACCGCACGGTGCCGCCCTCAGCGAGCCCTGTCAGAGCAGAGAGTTTTTCCGTAATATATATGCCATCATCTTCAGGCGTAAAGTAATTCCTGTCATGGTCTGAAAAGCGGAGCATGTCCGCAGCGTCATTGACAACGGCAGTGTTTGTCTGCTTTGCGCCTTTGGAATCATAAAGCTCAATGGGGAGCGTCTGCGATGTTTTCCCGTTATACGTCTGCACCAGGTCGTTGAGCTCCTCTTCCGTGCAGTCGCTGCCAAGCGCGAGCTGGTACCTGAAATGAAGGATCCCGCCAAATTCCCATCGCAGATAGTTCTGCAGTGAATCCCTCATGCCGAAGGCCGCGACGATCAGCAGGCAGCTTCCGGCAATTCCCGCCACGGCCATCAGCGAACGCATGCGGTTGCGCCGGATGTCACGCAGGTTCCATTTGACAGCAAAGGAGGCGTTTTTCAGTATTCCGGGAGCCGTTCCCGCATTTTTGCGCACCTTGACTTTCGGTCTCTCAACACGCAGGGCCTGCGCCGCCGGCTCCCTGAGGATCTTCCTGCAGGAAAGGTAGGTCACGAGCGTTATAGCGGCTATGATACCGATGTCTGCCAGAAATATGACTGGCCGGAGAGACAAGCTGTATTCAGGCACTATGAACATATCCATCTGCTCTGCGAGGAACACATTTCCGATCGACAGGCTTCCCGCAATGGTGCCGGTCACAACGCCCAGGAGCCCTGTCCAGAAGCCGAAACCCACATAATGAAGGATGATCCTCCGGTTTCTGAACCCCAGCGCCTTGAGCGTTCCGATCTGTGTTCTCTGCCGCCTGACAAACCGGTTCATCGTCGTCACAACAGAGAGGACTGCGATCAGGAGGAACATGCCGGTAAACATCATGGAATATGTCTGGCCTTCCTCGACTTCTGACTGGTAGGCCGTCCATGACACATTCACGCTCCGTCCGGTCACAGCCATGACGCCGTCACAGGCGTTCTCCAGCGCCAGCGATGTCTCCTGCAGCTTATCCGTATCTTCACAGTCGACAAGAATCTGTGGAAACACGCAGTATTCATCTGTGCTGAAGGAAGGATCGAGCGCCGCGAAAAACTGAGCCTTCTGCTCTGCCGATGCCTCTCCGGCCGCGATCACATCCGCCAGATCCAGGGCTGTGTCAAGGTCCGCCTGCGAAAGATCAAATTCTCCCATGCTTTCCGAAGCATCTCCGGAATCGGGACCGGAAGACTCTGTGAGCGTCTCCAGAAACTGAGCGGGCGTTTTTCCGGCGGCTTTCGCTATCTTCCAGCCGGCGCGGATCAGGCCCCTCTTTGAAAGAAGCTCCGAAAATTCCGCGCTTTTAAGGATCTGGTCAAACATCACTTCCTTCGGGAACTCCCTGTACGACAGATACGCGAAGCCATAATCCGTATGGTTCGTAAATATCACGCTCGGATCTTTTACAGAATACACATGGTCCGGCGTGGCGATCAGGCCGTTGACCTTTTCCGTAAACGTATATCCTCCGTAGGAAAGAGGAATCTCGTCGCCGACTTTGACGCCGAGATGATCTGCCAGATAATAATCAAGCCACAGCCCGCTCTTCTCAGGATCAAATCCTTCCCCTTCTTTAACATAAAAGCGGGATATCTCATTCGTTTCTATGAAATTCGTTTCAATGGTCACATCACCTTCGCCGCGGATCCAGGTGCACTGGAACGAGAGGACCCGCTCGGCGCCTGCGACATTCGGGACAGCCTTAACGGCTTCCAGATCCTCCTTGGAAAAGTTTTCACCGGTAAGCCACAGGTCCTCCAGGTTATATTTCCCGTAATAAGCATTCGCGCTGTCTTCCATGCCGTCCATGTAAGCATGGACTCCTGAAAACGCCAGCGCCGCGATCATGACCATCAGGAAGATCGTTATGAACTCACCTGCGTTCATACGCAGTTCCCGGAACAGTTTTTTTCTAAGCATTGTCAGGTTCCTCCGTTCCTACCAGGCCACGTTGTCGACAGCCATCGGCTCCGGGTTCTCTGTCACACTTGCAACTTTTCCGTTTTTCAGGCGGATCACCACGTCCGCGATATCCGCGATCAGGCTGTTATGGGTCACGATAATGACTGTGTTCCTGCTGTCCCTGACGCACTGCTCCTTCAGAAGTTTCAGGATCCGTACGCCGGTCTGCGAATCGAGAGCGCCGGTGGGCTCATCGCAGAGCATGAGCGCAGGATTCTTCGCGATCGCCCGCGCGATCGACACCCTCTGCTGCTCTCCGCCCGACAGCTGGGAGGGATACTTGTTCTTATGCTCCAGAAGCCCTACAGCCTCCAGAGCCTTTTCAGCATCCACCGGATGGCGGACGATATCCTTTACAAGCTCAACATTCTCCAGCACCGTAAGCGACGGTAAAATGTTGTAGAACTGAAAGATAAAACCAATGTTCTCTGCCCGGAAATCGCTGAGCTGGTCTTCATTGTACCTGGTGATGTCGCTCCCGTTGATCACCACATTTCCTGAAGTGGGATTGTCCATCCCGCCGATCAGGTTCAGAAGCGTAGATTTTCCGGCGCCGGAAGGCCCGAGGATACACACAAACTTCCCTCTCTCAATGTCCAGTGAGACTTCCTGCAGGGCGCGGAAGGTCTGCGCGCCTGTATTGTATTCCTTAACTACAGACTTAAGTGAAACGATCGTTTCCATAAAAAAGCATCTCCATCCTGAATATTGTTAAGCGAAGCCGTGTAAATGGATGAAGCACAGTGAATTACCCGGATTTCGCCAACACTTATTCTAGTTAGAATTGTCTAACATGTCAACCAGTAATCCATAAAAAGACGGCAGGCGGAAGAAATATATCCGCGCTGCGGAAGTATCATGCTGTACTCCCGGAC
>CADCOP010000326.1 GCA_902803065.1 uncultured Lachnospiraceae bacterium
ATATGCGAGTTGTTATTCAGGAAAATTACGATAAGATGTGCAAATGGGCAGCGGATTACATTGCTGCCAAGATCAATAACCATAAGGAAGAGCGTCCGTTTATCCTCGGTCTGCCGACCGGTTCTTCACCCATCGGCGTTTATAAGGAGCTGGCACGCATGAACCAGGCCGGTGAGGTCTCTTTTGCCAATGTTGTTACCTTCAACATGGACGAATACCTCGGACTGCCGCATGAGCATGACCAGAGCTACTGGTATTTCATGCATGACAATTTCTTCAATCATCTGGTGGACATGAAGCCGGAGAACATCAACATCTTGAACGGTATGACCGATGATCCGGAGGGTGAATGCGCCAGATATGAAGAGAAGATCGCTTCCTACGGCGGTATTGATCTGTTCATGGGCGGCATTGGCGTTGACGGTCACATTGCTTTCAATGAGCCCTTCACAAGCCTTTCTTCCCGCACAGGCGTAAGAAACCTGACGACCGATACCATCATCGTAAACAGCCGCTTCTTTGACAACGATCCGTCCAAGGTCCCGACACAGGCTCTGTCTGTCGGCGTTGGCACGGTTACGGATTCCAAGGAAGTTCTGGTCCTGATCAACGGCCACAATAAAGCCCGCGCTCTGGCGGCTACCGTGGAAGGCCCGGTCAGCTCCAAATGGACCTGTTCAGCGCTGCAGATGCACAACGGAGCTATCATCGCCTGCGATGAGGCTGCCTGCGGCGAGCTGACAGTGGATACTTACAAGTATTTCCTGGATATTGAGAAAGGGGAGAGACTGTAAGGTGTATACGATTAATGATCTGTATGATCTCGATCATACGCTGGCTGCGGATTATCTGCGTCAGTTTACCTATCCGTGGGAAGCTCTGAAGGGGATCAAGGAGATGATCCTCGCTCTCGGCCCGACTCTGGGAGATGATTACGAAGAGCGCGAGGAGCATGTGTGGGTCCACAAGACAGCCAAGGTGTTCCCGTCCGCATATCTCGGAGCACCGTGCATCATCGGGCCGGAAACAGAAGTCAGGCACTGTGCCTTCATCCGCGGTTCAGCCCTTGTCGGCGCGAACTGCGTGGTTGGTAATTCCGTGGAACTTAAGAACGTGATCCTCTTTGATCATGTGCAGACGCCCCATTACAATTATGTTGGCGACAGTATCCTCGGCTATTACAGCCACATGGGCGCCGGCAGCATTACAAGTAATGTGAAGTCGGATAAGAAGCTTGTCATCGTTCACAACGGAACGGAAACGATGGAGACAGGCATCAAGAAATTCGGCGCTATGCTGGGCGATTACGTGGAGGTAGGCTGCAATGCGGTCTGCAATCCCGGGACGGTCATCGGCCGCCACAGCAATGTGTACCCCACCTCCTGTGTGAGAGGCGTTGTTCCGGAAAACAGCATCTGGAAAAACAGCGGGGAAGTCATCCACAAGGAGGAGCGATAAAGAATGGGTAAATATTTCGGTACAGACGGCTTCCGCGGAGAAGCTAATAAAAACCTGACCTTTGAGCATGCGGTTCAGATCGGCCGCTTCCTCGGCTGGTACTATGGCGCCAGAGAAGGCAAGAAGGCAAAGGTCGTGATCGGCAAGGATACGAGAAGATCCAGCTACATGTTTGAGTACGCGCTTTGCACGGGCCTGATGGCTTCCGGCGCGGATGCTTACATCATGCATGTTACAACGACGCCGTCGGTTGCTTACATTACAAGAGTGGACGATTTCGACTGCGGCATCATGATCTCCGCTTCCCACAATCCGTACTATGACAACGGCATCAAGCTGCTCAATGGAAACGGTGAGAAGATGGATGAGGAGACGATACTCAAGGTCGAGGATTACATTGACGGAAAGCTTGAGATCCCGGTCGCCCATAGAGAAGAGATCGGCCGGACCGTTGACTATGTGGCCGGCAGAAACCGCTACATTGGTTACCTGATCTCCATGTCCCGCTACAGCTTCAAGAACGTTAAGGTCGGTCTGGATGTCGCCAACGGCGCGGCATGGCAGATCGCCAAGGGTGTGTTCGATGCTCTCGGAGCCAAGACCTATGTGATAAACGACAGCCCGGACGGCTACAACATCAACACCGACTGCGGATCCACTCACATCGAGCATCTGCAGAAATTCGTGGTTGAGAAGGGCCTGGACATCGGCTTCGCCTATGACGGCGACGCTGACCGCTGCCTGTGCGTAGATGAGAAGGGTAACGTGGTCACCGGTGACCATATCATTTACATCTACGGACTGTACATGAAGGAGCGCGGAAAGCTCCTGAACAACAAGGTCGTAACGACCGTCATGAGCAACTTCGGACTGTACAAGGCCCTCGACAAGGTCGGCATTGAATATGAGAAGACCAAGGTCGGCGACAAGTACGTATACGAGAACATGGTGACCAACGGCCACCGCATCGGCGGCGAGCAGAGCGGACACATCATCTTCACGAAATACGCAACCACCGGCGACGGCATCCTGACATCCCTGAAAATGATGGAAGTCATGCTTGCCAAGGAGAAGCCGATGAGCGAGCTGGCAGCGCCGGTCGTCTTCTACCCGCAGGTCCTCAAGAACGTGCGTGTACACAGCAAACCGGAAGCACAGAACGATCCGGACGTACAGGCAGCTGTTAAGAAGGTTGCTGATGAACTCGGCGATACCGGAAGGATCCTGGTTCGCGAGAGCGGCACCGAGCCCGTGATCCGTGTCATGGTCGAAGCCGAGACCGATGAGATCTGCGAAAAGTATGTTGATGATGTTATCGACGTGATACGCGCGAAAGGGCATGTGGCGGAGTAAATAAATAATAACTGGAATGTCCCGGGGAAGGAGAGATTCTTTCCCGGGATTTATATCGGAACATTCAGGAAAGCGAAGTGCGGAGAAGATACTGATCTTAATAACAGCATATTGAGATTTATCAGGTTATCTGCTATGATGTGTAGTATTGACCGGGGCTGCCATGGGAGTGGTGATCGCCTCCGGCGTGAATACATACGGCGGAAAGCTGACGAGTGCGAACGTGGCAGAGGTGCACGGATATGAACGGACGGATATACATGAACGGATCGGCGAAGCAGCCGGGAGAAGAGAGGATTACTATCAGAATGAACATTAAAACCAAAGTAAAAGCAGCAACTGTTATTTCTTTCCTTTTCTGCCTTCTGGTCATCGGAATGACGCAGACAGCGCTGGCGGACGTGAGCAATACCTACAACATGCTTCTTGTCGGCGCCGACAGGAGGGATACTTCCTGGAACGGCAACTCAGATACCATGATCCTGGTGACCGCGAATTATGATACGCAGCAGATCTATCTGACATCGTTCATGCGTGATCTGTATGCGGATATCCCGGGACACGGGGTGCACAAGCTCAATTACTCTTATGCGGTCGGCGGAGCAGATCTTCTCATGAAGACGCTGGAGACGAATTATGGTGTCCGGGTCGACAATTACATGGCAGTCGATTTCGTGACCATGTCGGAGCTTGTAGATATGCTGGGCGGCGTTGACCTCTACATCAAGGAATCGGAGATCCCGCTCATTAATTCCCAGACGGACTGGATGGTGCGGACGTACGATGTATCATCGGACGCCTCTCCGATCGCTTATGAGGGATACAATCATATGAACGGACCGCAGACCGTATCCTTCTGCAGGATCCGCTATGTGGGCAACAACGACTATGAGAGGACGGAGCGGCAGAGACGAGTACTGACCGCCCTTCGCGAAAAATCCAATGCGCTGAACATAGCAGAGCTTGAAAGCATTGTGCTGCGGGTGCTTGCGATCACGGACAATGACGTAAACCTTATGGACACAGCAAAGGTCCTGACGGTAGTCAAAGACGCCCGTCTTTGGGAACAGATCGAAAACCGCGTGCCTTATGACGGCATGTTCTATTCAAACAATGAGATCCTGACCCCCACCGACATGGGCGCAACCGTCGCCAAGCTGACCGGGATCATCTACGCGGACGTACCCGGATATGTCAGCGACTATTCCGTAACCATCGGCAATGATACAGCAACCATCATGGCCGTGCAGCAGGCACTTAACGACGCAGGATACAACTGCGGAAACGTAGACGGATACCTGGGCGGCAAAACAGCGCAGGCCATCGTTGACTATCAGAAAGACCATGACATGGAAGAAAGCGGAATGATCGACGAGCAGCTGCTCAAAGCATTCGGGATCGACTGAGTCGTTATTCTATGGTGTAGGTGCTGTTGTTTTCGATATCTGTTTTGTTTCCTTCGAATGTGCATTCCGGGAAGGTCAGTGTTCCCTGGCCGGGTACGCTGGTCAGGAGCACTGCTGTGTCGTTGTTCCGGAAGGTGTTGTTCTGATAGACCGGGTTGGTGCAGGTGGCTCTTGTACTGTTAAAATTGAAGCCGGTCCGGTTTTCTTCGAGGGTGCACCCGGTCAGAGAGACCCAGGAGCCGTTTTCTGCCGAGATGGCTGTGTCCCAGCCTTTCAGTACACAGTCATAGAGCAGGACGGCTTCGCTTGCGCAGATTCCTTTTTTCGCGTCTGAACCAGTCCCGTCAAATTCAATATTGTGCAGTTCTGTTATATTTCCCATGCGTGTGGTTACTGTCAGTGTTCCGGTAAAGCGGGTGAGAGCATCTCCGTTTC
>CADCOP010000327.1 GCA_902803065.1 uncultured Lachnospiraceae bacterium
GGAACTCATACTCAAGCAAAACTGGCATATAGAAACAGCAAAAAGGCCCAAACGCTTATGATGCAGGAACTCATACTCAAGCAAAACCGGCATATAGAAACAGTAAAAAGGCCTGAACGCTTATGACGCAGGAGCCAATACTCCCCCACACTCAAGCAAAACCAGCATACATAAACAGGCAAAAAGCCATAACGCTTCAGTTAGCAAAACAGCCATGTTCCATGTGTACCGTGTCGTCCCGACACGGTACACATGGAACATGGCTGTTTTTTTGCAAAGGCTTTTTTGCAAAGGCTTTTTGACAAAGGCTTTCTGACAAAGACTTTTCTGGCAAAGGCTTTTTTGCAAAAACTTTTTGATTAAAAACCATTCAGCCCAAGCTATTCTGACCTTAGCGCTGCGACCGGATCCTGATGCGCTGCCTGGCGCGACGGGATGAAGCCGCCGATGAAGGTCAGGATGACGCAGAGCACGACGAGGGCTATTCCGGCACCCGGGGGCAGGACGGCGGCGATTCCCGGCTGGTCTGTCAGGGAGCGGATGATGTGGTTTACCGGGATCTGGATCAGGAGCGTCAGCATGATTCCGAAGGCTCCTGCAAGAAGTCCGATGATAAATGTTTCGGCGTTGAATACCTGCGTTATGTTGCGCCGGGAAGCGCCCATGGCCCGCAGGATGCCGATCTCCTTGCGCCGCTCGAGCACGGAGATGTAGGTGATGATTCCGATCATGATGGAGGAGACGATCAGCGATACGGCGACAAAGGCGATCAGCACGTAAGTGATCACGTTGATGATTGTCGTTACGGAGGACATCAGGCTTCCCACGTAATCGGTGTAAGTGATGACCTTGTCTTCATGCCCTTCATCCTCCATGGCCGCGTTGTAGGCGTCCAGGATTCCTATGACGCCGTCCTTGCTCTCGAAATCCTTCGGGTAGATGGTCACGACGCTCGGGATATCCGTATCGGCATACCCGAATTTGATCATGTTTCCCTGATAGGTTGCGCTGGCGGCTTCCGCCCTGGCAGCGAACATCTCCTGCATGCGGGTCTCATCCATGTCCATGGAGATGATCTCATCGAGCCTGGATTCATCGATCTGGATCAGGTTCATCAGAAGAGGAATGAAGTTTTCAATCATCTCATCGAGGGTGGGGGATTCCCCGGTCCGGCGCAGTTCACGAAGTATCTTAACAGTACGCCGGGCTGTCAGCCGCGTTTCATCTGTCTCGAGGTCATCCATGCCCTCCCAGTTAAAGGAGATCACATCCGGGATGTTTTCCGGATGAACGGTTACCATATCGCTGAAGGCGGTCAGGCTGCTGTTCGATATCTCGCCGAAGGGAAGACCGGTCAGCACATCTGTACCGGGATCGGCAAGCTGCTTTTGTACGATGGCGCTCTCCGCGGACTCTGTTATGATCCGGTCAAGGAGCGAGGCCGGGTATCCGATCCCGAGCTCCAGCAGGCCGAAGCCTTCGCCTTCAGAGGGCTGCGCGACGCCGGTGATCTCCAGCTCGTCTGCCTGATCAAGAAGCTCCTCCATGGCAGAGGCGTCGGCAGAAATATCGATCCAGACGCCGAGCTTTTCATCGTACTCATAATGATCGGAGGCCGGAAGAAGACGGAAACGGATGCCAAGGAAGTCTTCCGGATCATACACTGCGGATTCGGAAAGGCTTGTATCTGTCGCCTGTCCGGCCAGGACGCCGGAAATCATGCTGTTAAGCTCATTTGCGTCTTTGAGACCCATGGTATAGAGCAGAACGTCGGGAACGCCTCCGCTGGGCGTCAGGATCAGGACACAGTCCGTGTCCTTCTCCGGCCAGTGACCGGCGCGCAGGACGTAGGAGTCCATGTAGAGTTCCTCGTTTTCGGGCAGCGGGCGGAAAGCGTCGTTGGTTCCCCAGGATGACATGAGACCTGTCAGGCTGTCTTCCGTGGATACGCCCATGGACTGCCAGGTCGTATCCGGATTAACCTGTCGGTATCCGGTTTCCTCCTTCAGATACACCTGCGGGCTGATGCCGTAGCGGTATTCCACGCCTCTGGTCAGCTCCTCGATCCCGCTGTAGCCGCTGTCGAACCACCGCTTGAGAGAGGCGAGGTCATTAATGCCTACACCTGAAAACATGCCGCCCAGGAGCTGCTGCTCCGTTACGCCATCCGACGGGGATTCCGCCTGAGCCTGAGCCATCTGGGCAAAATTCAGCATGGATGCTTCCATGGAGAAGGATGAAGATGTGATCTGGACCGGATACTGGCTCAGGGAATCTTCCTCCATCTGATGGATATAATTGTTGGCTCCGTTGGACAGCGACAGGATGAGGGCGATGCCTATGATGCCTATGGACGAGGCAAAGGCAACGAGAATGGTGCGTGCTTTTTTGGAGATCAGGTTGGAAACGGAGAGAGAAAGCGCTGTCAGAAAGGACATGGAAGGCTTTTTCTCTTTCCGTCCCTGCGCATCTGCTCCTGCGGGGGCGGTCTGCTCCGGCGTATACGGATCCGTGTCATCGGTCACGCGTCCGTCTCTGAGCCGGACGATGCGGCTTGCGTACCGGTCTGCCAGTTCCGGATTGTGGGTGACCATGACCACGAGCCTGTCGCGGGCGACTTCCTTGAGCAGCTGCATGACCTGCTCGCCGGTCTCACTGTCAAGAGCGCCAGTGGGCTCATCTGCCAGGACGATGGACGGATTGTTTACAAGGGCACGGGCGATCGCGACGCGCTGCATCTGCCCGCCGGAAAGCTGCGCCGGTTTTTTGTGCATCTGCTCTTTCAGGCCGACCTTCTCCAGGGCTTCCTCTGCCCGCCGCCGGCGCTCATCGGCCGGAACTCCTGTCAGAGTGAGAGCGAGTTCAACATTGCGAAGCAGAGTCTGATGGGGGATGAGATTGTAGCTCTGAAAAATGAAGCCTACCGTGTGATTCCGGTAGGTATCCCAGTCCCGGTCGCTGTAATGGCTCGTGGGAACGCCGCGGATCTTCATTTCACCGCTGTCATAGCGGTCCAGGCCGCCGATGATGTTCAGAAGAGTGGTCTTTCCGGAGCCGCTGGGGCCAAGGACCGCAATGAATTCATTGTCGCGCAGCGTCAGTGAAACGCCGTCGAGCGCCTTCTGCACCAGGTTCCCGGTCTTATATTCTTTGTGGATGTTCGTGATCTGAAGCATATATCCCCGGTCAGCGTCCGCAGCCGCTGTAAAGAAAAACACAGAGAAACCCATGTTTCCCTGTGTCAGTTATCATGGTCATGTGTGAACCTTTGCTTACGCACCTTCTGTGCTTTCCTCAGCGGCCTCTTCAGCAGTTTCCTCCACAGCCGCCTCGGCTGCATCAGCTTCTTTGTCTTCCTCGGCAAGCTCGGTCTCACCTGTTCCGAAATGCGCATCGATGTCATCGAGCGTATTGTTTACGATCTCATCAACATCATTGACAAATTCTTCCGCGGATTTGACGGCATCACTGTCGCGCAGCTCATCTGCTTTGGCTCTGGCATGCTCTGCCACATCATCAACGATGCCGGCGCTTTCATCCACGATCACATCAATATGATCAGAAACCTTCTGTTTCAGCTCCGGATCCGCGTTCGAGCCAACGCCTGCGCCGATATTGAACGCCAGGACCAAAGACAGGATCCATCCGAAAAATCCTTTAATGAACATAAATCTTCCTCCTCCTTTTCGCATGGCGGACAATTCAGTGAAGTACGCCAGAAACATGCCGTTATGATTACCTTTCACGGTCTTCGCCGTCCGGGGATGCATAATCCGTGAACAGGCACTCTGAACAGTGAAAAATAACCGTTATCACTGCAATTATTATATTGCGCAGGTACTTCATTGTCAAACCGAGTACACGTAAGCTATAATGAATTAATTAAAAATTTATAGGGGGACAGGGAGGATCGATATGCAGTATAGACTGGTTTCGTGCAGGGCTGGCTCGTTCCGGGGCTTCAGGCTGGGAAGTGTTGATGTGTTCCGCGGGATCACGTATGCCAGAGCGCGCAGGTTTCACGCTCCGCAGATGGTCTCTGCGCCGCAGGAGTTCATAAATGCCGCCAATTACGGGTATGTGTGCCCGGTCATGAAGTTTGAGAAGCCTTCGTCGGAGCTGGCGGTGCAGCACAGGTACTGGCCCATGGATGAGGACTGCCTGAACCTGAACATTTGGACGCCGGCTTGCGATGACCGCAGGCGGCCGGTCCTTGTCTGGCTTCACGGCGGCGCCTTCTTTGACGGCTCTTCGATTGAACAGCTTGCCTATGACGGAGCTGCCTTTTCGGAATACGCGGATGCCGTGGTAGTGTCGGTCAATCACAGGCTGAATATCCTTGGCTTTTTTGATCTGTCCGAATATGGGGATGAATACCGGAATTCCGGCAACAACGGACTTATGGACATCGTGTGCGCGCTGCAGTGGATCCGTGAAAACATAGAAGCTTTCGGCGGGGATAAGGATCAGGTGACGCTGATGGGACAGTCGGGCGGCGGATCAAAGATCACCTGCCTGCTTCAGACGCCGGCTGCGGACGGATTATATGCGCGCTGTATCAACATGAGCGGAGTGCTTCCGTCCCTGATGCCGGATGAGCCCGGCAGCACGCGGGCGCTGGCAGATGCTATGATGCGTGAGCTTGGCATATCTTCCGTGAAGGAGATGGAAACCGTTCCGTGGAGAGCGCTGTTTGACGCGTACCTGAAGCTGAAGCCGGAATACGAGAAGCAGGGCTGCAGCATTGGATGCACGGCAGTTAAAAATGATTATTTCCTCGGCGATCCGGTGACGAACGGATTCCGCAGGGAAACATCGCACATACCGCTTGTCGCCGGCACCTGCTTTGGGGAGTTTTTCGCCTTTGAGCCGCTGATGCATGACAGAAATGACATATCGGAAGAGGAAGCGCTGGAGATGCTGCGGACAAGAATGGGCAGAGCGAAAGCGCAGCGGATCGTGCCGCTGTTTAAAGAGGCATATCCGGATAAGAAGATGATCGATCTTCTGATGTATGATACGCTGTTCCGCAAACCGGTCATTCCGTTTATCCGGAAGCGGAGCCAGCTGAATGACTGCACCTATTCGTATCTGTTTGACGCGCAGATGCCCCTGGACGGAGGGAAGCCGCCGTGGCACTGCGCAGATATACCCTTTGCTCTGCATAATACGCACCTGACTGAGCTTACAAGGGACGATCCTGCCATGAAGAAGGTGGAGGAGAAGGTGTTCGGATGGGTGAACGCTTTCGTTCATACGGGCGATCCGAACTGCTCCGCGCTTCCGGAGTGGCCGGCATGCACAGGAGATGAGGAGTACACCATGATCATCGGCGAGCATGATCAGGTCAGGAAAAACCATGATCACAGGCTGTTTGGAAACTGAGATGCCCGGCAGCGGATGAGGTTCCACGGATGTACATGGGGCTCCTGAAAGAAACGAAACTATACGAAAATGACATCTGGAGATCTGCGTATGAATATCATAAACACAAAAGAACTGATTTATGGAGGCGATTACTATCCGGAGCAGTGGCTCGATGAGCCGGAGATCCTGGCAGAGGACATCCGGATGATGAAAAAGGCAGGCATCAATACGGTCACGCTTGGCGTTTTTGCCTGGTCCTTCCTGGAGCCTGAGGAGGGAAAATATGACTTTGACTGGCTGGAGGATGTGATCGGCCGCCTGTATGAAAACGGGATATCCGTGATCCTTGCCACGCCCTCGGGCGCAAGGCCGCTCTGGATGGCGGAAAAATACGAAGAGGTGCTCCGGGTCTCAGAAAATGGTGCCCGGTACAGGTTTGGCGGAAGGCATAACCATTGTTTTACATCGCCCATTTACAGGGATAAGGTACGCAGGATCGACAAGGCCCTGGCGGAAAGGTTCGGGTCTCATCCGGCTGTTCTTCTGTGGCACATCTCAAATGAATTCGGAGGCGAGTGCTTCTGTCCGCTCTGCCAGGACGCGTTCCGGGGATGGCTGCGGCAGCGGTACGGTACCATCGAAAAAGTCAACAAAAGCTGGTGGACTGCGTTCTGGAGCCACCGGTATGATTCGTTTGAACAGATCGCTGCCCCCGGGCCTACGGGGGAGACGGGGATCCACGGACTGAATCTTGCCTGGAGAAGATTTGTGACGGACCAGACGATCGATTTCATGAAGGAGGAGATCCGCGCGATCCGGGACGGAGGCGCCCGGCAGAGCGTGACAACGAACCTGATGTATGATTTCGGGGGTCTCAATTACGGGAAATTATCGAAATATATCGATGTGGTATCCTGGGATAATTATCCGGCATGGCATAAAGGAAGGCTGGAGGATGTTGCCATGGATTCAGGCATGCAGCACGATTATATGCGGAGCCTGAAGCACCAGCCGTTCCTGATGATGGAATCGTGTACGACGGCGACCAACTGGCAGGGCGTCAGCAAGCTGAAGGATCCGGGGCTGCTCCTGAACCAGTCGCTTCAGGCCATTGCCCATGGCGCGGACAGCGCCCAGTATTTCCAGATCCGGCAGAGCCGGGGGAGCAGTGAGAAATTCCACGGTGCCGTGATCGATCATTACGGCGGCGATGACACGAGAGTCTTCCGGGAGGTCGAAAAGACGGGCAGGCTGCTTGCTCTGCTGAAGGAGGCTGCCGGAACAGAAGTGAAGGCAGAGGCGGCAGTGCTGTATGATGTTGAGAACCGCTGGGCTATGGAGGATTCCCAGGGACCGCGCAACAATGGCCTGTATTACCATGAAGCAGCCATGAAATCCTACACGGCGCTTCGCAGGTACGGGATCAATGTGGACGTGATCGATATGGATCAGGAGCTGGACGGTTACCGCGTCGTGGCCGCTCCCATGCTCTACATGCTCCGCGGAGGAATTGAAGAGAAGCTGCGCGAATTTGTCAGAAAGGGCGGAACGCTGATCATGACATACTGGAGCGGAATCGTGGATGAGGATGATCTCTGCTTTCCCGGAGAGGTCCCGCATGCGCTGACAGATGTTCTCGGCCTTCGCAGCGAGGAGATCGACGGCCTCTATGACGGCGTCACGAATACGGCGGTCCGGGCGGATCACGGCAGTGCCGGACCGGATCACGGCAGTGCAGGACCGGATCACGGCAGTGCAGGACCGGAGCGCGGGGATACACCGCCGGAAGATCTGCCGGCACAGGCGAGCGATGCCGCTGTGACAGAAACCATGAGGCAGGAGTACACATGCAGCCGTCTCTGCGACCTGACAGACGTCCGGACCGCTGAGGTCCTGATGACCTACGGATCAGACTTTTACGCCGGTAAAGCCGCCCTTACATGGAACTCCTTCGGGGATGGCGAGGCGTATTATGTGTGCGCTGACATGGAGCAGTCATTTTATACGGACCTGTACGAGAAGATCCTTGCGAGCAGGGGCATCCGCCGGATCCTTGAGAATGTGCCCGCGTGCGCCGAGGTCTCGAGCCGCGTGAGCGATGATAAGGAATACATTTTTGTTCAGAATTACAGCAGAGGACCCGTGCCGGTAGAGCTTCCGGAGGA
>CADCOP010000328.1 GCA_902803065.1 uncultured Lachnospiraceae bacterium
ACCAAAAACCGTCGGCCTACAGGAATTATAACGCACCACTGCAAAAAGGCTTCTTGCGTCTGCCAATCAACTGATTGAAAAAAAACATGTGCTCTAGTATACTGATTACATGATATTCAACAATATTACACAATAGTGGGACATACTAGACACACGGAACATGTGAAACATGCAGAACATGCGTAACATGTGGGACACACGGAACGAGTGAAACACGCGTAACGAGTGAAACACGCGTAACACGCGGAACGCATGAAACATTTGCAACATGTGCTATGCCACTTACACACACTGGAGGGAACGGACATATGGAATGGAAAAACTTTGATCTTCTTGATTCTTACAAAAAGCTTGCGGGGCTTGAGAAAACGGACCTGAAAGCTGTTATGGCCGGCGAGAGCGGCGCGGAGCGCGTTAAGAAATACCAGGTTCCGATGCCGGCTGGCATGAAGTACAGCTTTGCGGCCAAGCAGGTCAATGATGAGACGCTGGATGCTCTGCAGGGACTTGCTGATGAAGCGCAGCTGACTGAGAAGTACGCGGCTCTTTATAATGGCGAAGTCATCAATACAGGTGAGAAGAGACTGGTCCTGCATCAGCTGACTCGCGGCCAGCTGGGCGATGATGTCATTGCTGATGGAGTCAATAAGAGAGAGTTCTATACCACACAGCAGTCAAGAGCTGCAGAATTTGCCGGAAAGGTGCATGCAGGCGAGATCGTCAATGAAGCAGGCGAGAAGTTCACGACTGCAGTGCAGATCGGTATCGGCGGAAGCGACCTTGGCCCGCGCGCGCTGTACATCAGCCTTGAGAACTGGGCAAAGGTGAACGGAACGCTGAAGATGGAAGCTAAGTTCATCAGCAATGTTGACCCGGATGATGCATCCGCAGTGCTTGCGAATATCGATGTTGCTCATTCTCTTTTCGTTCTTGTTTCCAAGTCCGGCACAACGCTTGAGACTCTGACAAATGAGTCTTTCGTCAAGAATGCTCTGAAAGAAGCAGGACTGGATCCGGCAAAGCACATGGTCGCGGTAACGAGCGAAACATCTCCGCTTGCGGGAAATCCGGATTACCTGGATTCCTTCTACATGGATGATTACATCGGCGGAAGATATTCCTCCACATCCGCAGTCGGCGGCGTGATCCTGTCGCTGGCATTCGGACCGGAAGTATTCGCACGCATCCTTGACGGCGCGGCAGCATCCGACAAGCTTGCAAAGAACGCGAACATCTTCGAGAACCCGGCCATGATGGATGCACTGATCGGAGTTTACGAGCGCAATTTCCTGGGCATGGGCACAACAGCAGTTCTTCCGTACTCACAGGCACTCAGCCGCTTCCCGGCACATCTGCAGCAGCTTGACATGGAGTCCAACGGAAAGAGAGTCAACCGCTTCGGCGAGCCCATCAGCTACAAGAGCGGCCCGGTCATCTTCGGTGAACCCGGAACGAACGGACAGCATTCCTTCTACCAGCTGCTCCATCAGGGAACAGACATCATCCCGCTGCAGTTCGTCGGCTTCAAGAACAGCCAGATGGGCAACGATGTTGACATCCAGGGCAGCACCAGCCAGCAGAAACTCTGCGCGAATGTGGCGGCGCAGATCATGGCTTTCGCGTGCGGCAAGGATGATGAGAACCAGAACAAATACTTCGAAGGCGGCAGACCGTCCAGCATCATCGCGGGCGAACAGCTGACTCCGGAAGCACTCGGCGCTCTGCTTGCTCACTTCGAGAACAAAGTCATGTTCCAGGGCTTCGTCTGGAACCTGAACAGCTTCGACCAGGAAGGCGTACAGCTCGGAAAGGTCCTCGCGAAGAAAGTTCTTGCGAAGGATACCGACGGCGCTCTGACTGAGTACAGCAAGATGCTTGGAATCTTCTGAGACATCTGTTTCTGACGATACAGTGATCAGCGGGCGGGGATATGCGCAGGCGTATCTCCGCCCGTAAAAACTACAGACAAAAAAGAAAGACAGAAGACACAGACAAGAGGGAGTATATGAAATATCAGGTATTTATCAGCTATCGCCGTGAAGGAGGAGAGATCCTGGGCCGGATGCTGTATGAAGAGCTTCTCCGGCGCGGATATACCGTCTTTTATGATGTAGAATCCCTGCGGTCCGGACCATTCAATACAGAGCTGTTCCGCGTGATCGATGAGTGCACGGACGTTCTTGTGATCCTGCCTCCCGGAGCCATGGACAGATGCGCTGACCCTGACGACTGGGTGCGCCAGGAGATCGCCTACGCCCTGAAGCAGAAGAAAAATGTGGTTCCCATAATCATGCGCGGATTCTCGTTTAAGGACTCACCTCTTCCTGAGGACATAGCGGAACTGGCAAACATGAACGGGATCTCGGCGAACATGGAGCTGTTCCCTGCGGTCATGGATATGCTCACTCAGAAGAGGATGCTCTCAAAAGCGAAATCTTCGGGCGGAAGCAGGAAGAGCCGCGAAATACCTGAAAAAGATGACAGGCAGGAAGAAAACCGCGGCGAACGCTTCAGCAGAAGCCAGACCATCGGTATCATCCTTCTTGCATGCATTCTTTCTCTGCCGCTTATCAGCAAACACTGGTATACCGAACAGAGCTGGATGCCAAAGGCCCTGAACTGGTTTCTGATGACACTTAAGAGCACGCCGGGGTGGATGCTTTTCGTATTTTATGTTTTCATGATCCTTTCGTTTTATGCGATGTACAGCGGGTCCCTGAGGATGAAGCGGAAAATGGCAGGCTATTCAGGACTGGAGCTGTGTGATTTTGAAAAGGATCTGGACGAATTTATAAAGATCCTGACAAGGAAAGGCAACGTTATAGATCTGCAGATCTCGCGGCAGCCGGAGGGGGGAGCCCCGGAGGAGCCGGCCTGGAGCGCGGAGCAGGAAGGCATGCTGATCACTTCTGTCAAAGGTGACCGGCCCGATTACATGCTGGTGAATTTCCAGGCATATAAGGGGACGCTGCAGCCACTGTATCTGTCGCCGTTTACGATCAGGAGTTCAGCGCTGGAGATCCTGACGGACCAGGGCTTCGTCCTCGAATGGCAGAGGGAGGGCCGGGCCTGCCTGAAAAACGGAGAGTGGACAGTCACTGTTGCATTTGCGGACACCACCAAATGCGTCCTGGCGATGGAATTAATGCGCGGCAGCTTGCCATCGCGGATCGAGCAGACAGCCGCGGAGGCGGCCGAAAATACAACAGAGGCAGAACTTAAGAAAGGATTTGCCGAGTTCAAAGACGAATTTAAAAAGATGCGGGAAGACTTTAAGAAAGATATGGCGGCAGTAAAAGAGCAGAAAGATCCGGAAGAGAAAGAATGACCCGGATCAGAAAGGAATTGAGCTATGGAATTTAAGGAACTCGTCTGGAAACGTTATTCATGCAAGAAATACAGTGATAAGAAGATCACTCGGGAGCAGCTGGCCGCGATCCTGGATGCGGGTAAAGCCGCGCCGACCGCAAAGAACCTCCAGGAGCAGCGCATCTATGTAGCCGAGTCCGCGGAAGCGCTCGCGAAGATCGATGCCGTATCACCCTGCAGATACGGAGCGCCCACGGTTCTGGTTGTGGCTTTTAATAAGAACAATGTG
>CADCOP010000329.1 GCA_902803065.1 uncultured Lachnospiraceae bacterium
GGCCTCCGCTTTGCGGAGGCCTTTTTCAGGGGCATGGCTGAGACCGCAGGGCCGGCCTGCCTCTCTGGATGCTCCGGTCAGCTGTCAGCGCGGAGCAGTTTTTCATTTTCCGTGAGTATGGAGAGCATGATGTCTCTCACATACCTGCCGGTGAATTTTTTCGCGTCCCCGGTCAGTTCACCCGGAAGGACCGGATCGCCGTACTCGACAACAACACGCGTACCGCGGATGAACGGGAAGTGCTTCTCGAGTATTTCGGAAGAACCGCTGATAGCCACAGGAATGATGGGGCAGCCTGTTTTGGAAGCGATCTTGAAGGAACCCTCATGGAATTCCAGAAGGTCCGTATCTTTCTCGTTCCTGTTCCGGGTCCCTTCCGGAAAGATTGCTATGGATACGCCGTTTTTGACTTCATCAATAGCGGCAAGAATCGTTTTTAAGGCCTGCCGCAGATCTTCCCTGTCAAGGAAATATCCGTGCAGGAATGTCAGCCACAAATTGAGCACCGGAACTTTAGCGATCTCCTTTTTCCCAATGTAGCCTGTAGGGCCGGGGCAGTTGATCAGGGTCAGCAGAATGTCGAAATAGCTGCGGTGGTTGATGATGTAAAGCACGGGCTGATCCGCCGGTATTTTTTCTTTTCCCTTCAGGATCACCTTTGTTCCCGAGACAAACAGGAGCAGCCGGCAGAAGGCCTGCGCTACGCGCAGCATGCTGATATCCCTTGCATGAGGCCATTTTTTCCCGATCAGCCATTCCACAAGGAAAAACGGAAGGGAAAGAATGAAAAAGATCACTATCAGAATTACGACCAGAATCGTACGAATCATAGAAAATCTCCTTGAAAACTCCTTTTACGGAGCCGGCGCACCTTCAGGGATGCCCGGATCTGTCTGTTGTAAAGCTGCGTTGTCAAAGCGAGCCATGCCCGGGTTTACCTGTTGTAAAGCTGCGTTGTCAAAGCGAGCCATGCCCGGGTCTACCTGTTGTAAAGCTGCGTTGTCTGAGCAAGCCATTCCCTGCGCTCCTGTGTCAGGTCTGACTGCAGGTAACGGAAGCACCAGTTTGCGGCGGGAACACCGGGAGTATTCATTCTCGCTTCGCTGCCGAGCATCAGAAGGTCCTGGATCGGGAAGATGGCGTATTTCGCGATCGAGCTGAACGCGAAGCGGATAAAATCAAGACTGATCCTTCCGCCATCCGTATTTCCGTAGCGGCGGATGCGGTCCTTGATGACCTCGGGCTGCACCCTGTACCAGCCGGCAGTCGTATCGTTGTCGTGGGTGCCGGTATAGCAGATGCAGTTGGGCGTCGTGTAGAAATGCGGAATGTATGACGTATCATTCAGATCGCCGAAGCCGAACTGAAGGACTTTCATTCCGGGCAGCTCAAACCTGTCGCGCAGAGCTTCAACTTCGGGCGTGATCACACCGAGATCCTCCGCGAAGATGGGAAGGTCCCCGCCCAGGGCATCGGTCAGCGCGAGGAACAGGTCTTCCTTCGGACCGTCGACCCACTTGCCGTTGAGGGCTGTTTCCTCGTCCGCCGGAACAGACCAGTAAGCTTCAAAGCCGCGGAAATGATCGATCCGCAGGTGATCCACAAGTGAGAGCTGACGGCGTACGCGCTCGATCCACCAGCGGTAACCGGTCTTTTTCATATAATCCCAGTCATACAGCGGATTCCCCCACAGCTGCCCCGTAGCGCTGAAATAGTCGGGCGGGACGCCGGCCACCCTGGTCGGGAAGCCCTTGGAATCAAGCTGGAAGTATTTCTTGTTTGCCCATACATCCGCGCTGTCCAGGGACATAAAGATCGGAGCGTCGCCGATGATCTCCACATCGTTTTTGTGCGCGTAGGCGAGAATATCGTTCCACTGCTGCTGGAAGATGAACTGGATGAATTTATAATAGCGAACCTGGGAAGAGAGCTTCTCAGCTATCTTTTTCTTTTCGGCAGGTGACGGATCGATGTACTTCTTATCCCATTCAAGCCAGCAGCGGCCTTCGTGCTCATCCTTAAGCGCCATGAACAGGGCATAGTCCTCAAGCCAGTCGGCCTGTTCCGTGGTGAACTGCGCGAAATCCTCGAGCATGGTCTTGTCCGGTGTGTGCCGGAAGTTCTCGAATGCCTTGCGCAGGAGAGAGGTCTTGTACTGGATCGCGGGACCATAGTCAATGCAGCGCGGGTTCCATTCCGGAATATTCTCAAGATCTTCTTTTTTGAGAAGACCCTTTTCCAGAAGCTTCTCAGGACTGATGATCAGTGGCTGGCCGGCAAAAGCGGAAGGTCCCTGATAGGGAGAGTCGCCGAAGCCGGTGGGGCCCAGGGGCAGGACCTGCCAGATGTGGGTTCCGGTCTCTTTAAGAAAATCAATAAAATCATAGGCTCCTTTTCCCAGGTCTCCGATTCCGTAAGGAGAAGGGAAGGATGTGGGGTGCACCAGAATGCCCGAGAAACGGGTGCGCTCTTTCTTTACGGGAGCATCCTGAAGCTCTTCCTGAATAGTCATAGGCTTTTCCTTTCTTGCTCTGTATTTGTTTGCGGAAGACCGCATACAGTAACGAAAACTTCATATCATTATATAGGATTGGACATAAGAATTCAATATGTTCCGCCGCGGGCACTATGCTCATGCTGCGCCTCCGGCTTGCATTCGCTGAGTGCCGGCGGCCGATGAGTACCTGCTTGTGGAACATACACCCCGTCCGGCGGGAGTGTGCCTGCCTGTGGAACATACACCCCGTCCGGCGGGAGTGTGCCTGCCTGTGGAACATACACCCCGTCTGAACTGGACACGGCATTAAATCCAGTTTATAATCAGATTATATCATTTACTGTTCATTTTTTCAGTTTACATAATGCTCCCGCCGGCCATCATTCCTGGGGCCTGGCGCGGGAGCGGAGAGGCGGGATATATGAGAAGAACAAAGATCATATGTACTATGGGTCCGAACAGTGACGATCCGGCGATCATGCGGGCTCTGATCGAGAATGGCATGGATGTTGCCAGATTTAACTTTTCCCACGGAACCCATGAAGAGCAGAAAAAAAGGATCGACCAGCTGAAGGCGATCCGGAAGGAGCTCAAGAAGCCCATAGCGATTCTTCTGGATACAAAGGGGCCTGAGATCCGTACGGGCGTTCTTGAAGGCGGCAGAAAGGTTCTGCTGAAGGACGGGCAGGAGTTTACATTTACAACAGAAAAAATCGTGGGAAATGATCAGCGGGTATCCCAGACATATGAGAGCTTTCCGCAGGATCTTAAGGCAGGGGACCGTGTCCTGGTCGATGACGGCCTCATCGAGATGACGGTTCTCAGAATTGAAGGCGCCGATGTTGTATGCAGAGTGGACAATGGCGGTGAGCTTGGGGAGCGCAAGGGTATCAATCTTCCGAATGTGAAGATCAACCTCCCTGCGATCACTGAGAAAGATAAAGAAGATATTATCTTCGGAATACAGCAGGACATAGATTTCATAGCGGCATCCTTTGTCCGCAATGCTGACGCCATACGGGAGATCCGCCAGATCCTGAAGGATAACGGCGGAGAAGGAATCCATATCATCGCAAAGGTGGAAAACAGAGAAGGCCTGGACAACATCGATGAGATCATTAAAGAGGCGGATGGCGTCATGGTTGCCCGCGGTGACATGGGTGTTGAGATACCGGCGCAGGAGGTGCCTTACTGGCAGAGGACGATCATCAATAAAGTCAATGCTGCCTACAAGCCGGTTATCGTCGCTACCCAGATGCTCGATTCCATGATCCGCAACCCGCGTCCGACGCGCGCGGAGGTCAGCGATGTGGCTAACGCCGTTGAGGAGAGCACAGACGCGCTGATGCTTTCCGGCGAGACTGCAAACGGCAAATATCCGGTCGAGGCTCTGCGGACGATGGCCAATATTGCCGAGTTTACCGAGAACGGCCTTACCTATGACATCCCGGATTTCCGTTCGCTCGCGGGCGAATCAAATGTCAGCAGCGCTGTGGGAGTTGCGGCTGTGAGGACTGCTGAGCATGTAAACGCCAAATGCATCGTGACGCCGACCATGTCGGGACAGACAGCCCGCCTGCTGTGCAATTTCCGCCCGAGCGTACCGATCTATGCCGTAACGCCGAGCGAAAAGGCCCTCAGAAGAATGCAGCTGTACTGGGGCGTGCTTCCCCTTCATGGATATGAAGAGGATTCGACGGAGACCATCGTGTCCCACGCCATGTATGTAGTTAAACGGGCAAAGCTTGTGAAACCGGGCGACATGGTCGTGATCACCGCAGGCGATCCTGCAACGAACATGGTCAGCAGCGAAGGCCGCGCGACCAACATGATGCATGTGATTCAGGCATTCTGACAGAATATCCGCCGCGGCAGGGTCCCGCATGCCCTGCCGCA
>CADCOP010000330.1 GCA_902803065.1 uncultured Lachnospiraceae bacterium
GCAGATGTCCCGGAACAGGGGGATGACGCCCGGGTCGAAGTTCAGCGCGAAGTATTCCTCCAGAGTCATCTGAATCTGAGGGCGTTTGTTTTTCATGTATTCCACGAAGGCGGGAAAATGCACGGTTGCCGTGCTGTTAACTACGGTATCATCGTGATCCAGTACCAGACAGGGATATCGCATGGGAGGGCTCCTTTTCATCGGTATTTTTTGGCGAAAGTTTCCGCGGAAACTCCGGTAGGATATTATAATACACAAAACGGGCAAAAATGAAAACAGATTTTCATACTTGCATTTGCGGCGAAAGGCACGATACAGGCAGGCATATGCGTACAGGCATAGATCTGCCGTTTCCTTTTGCTCCGGGGCAATATATAATGATTACAGAGCGGGAGTGTCTGAGATTTTTTTTACAGGAGGAATTCATCCATGGGAGGCTTTGTTTTAACTTCACCGGAAGCTGTCGGGATCCGAAGGGAAAGTATTGAAGAGTTTCTGGCGCAGTGCCGGCGCAAGGGCCTGGAGCTGCACCGTCTGATGATCCTGCGGCACGGGAAATGCTGCGTGAAGATGACCTGGGCTCCGTACAGCGAAGATGATCTGCATCCGCTGTACTCCTTCAGCAAGTCCTTAACAGCAACGGCTATCGGTTTTGCCCGGCAGGAAGGCCTTCTCAGCCTGGATGAAAAGATAGCAGATATTTTTCCGGAGGAGCTGCCGGAGCATCCGTCCGAAAACCTGAAGGAATGCACCATCCATCATCTGCTCTGCATGAGCTGCGGTCAGGAAACGGAGATCCGGGATTCGGGAGAGGACTGGCTGAAGCATTTCTTTGCGCATCCCTTCCTGCACCGGCCCGGGACATTTTACAAGTACAATACGGCCGGGACCAATGTGCTGGCCGCCATCATACGCAAAAGGACCGGGCAGCAGGTCACAGAGTACCTTAAACCCCGCCTGTTTGAGCCGCTGGGCATGGGAGATGTTCCCTGCGCAGCGCTTCCGGATACGACGCGCACGCAGATCGGCGGCGCCGGGATGAAGATGAGACTGGAGGATATGGCACGGTTTACCCAGTTCATGCTGCAGGACGGCATGTGGGAAGGAAAGGTCCTTCTGAAAGACTGGTTTTCCGCCCGCGCCGGCATTAAGCAGATGGAAACGGCCGGCGACAGTGAAGGGCATATTGAGGACTGGGCCCAGGGCTACGGGTACCAGTGCTGGATGGGAAAGCGTCCCGGGTCCTTCCGGGCGGACGGAGCCTTTGGCCAGTTCGGACTTGTGTATCCGGATCTTGATCTCTGTGTTATCATAAGCGCGGCTACGGAGCAGACGCAGACCCTGCTGGATAAGGTGAATGACTGCCTGCTGCCCGGCGTGGGGGCGGTCAGTGAAAACGAGCCGGCAGATTCAAAGCTGCCGGTGGAAGAGGCAGATCAGGAGACAGCTCCAGGATCTGCGGCAGAAGAGGCAGATCAGGAGAATGCGCTCCGGGGCGCGATGATCCGCAGATATGCTCTTCCCGCGCTCCAGTCCTGCCGCAATCCGGTCAGGGAAAAAAAGCTGGAAGGAGCTGTGTACCGGACAGATTTCCCGGAGCAGATGGCCGGCATCCAGAGGATGATCGGCGGGGCCGGACTGTTTGGCGTGCCGGATGATCGGCACATAGGAAGCTTATCCTTTGACTTCGGGGAAGATGAGGTCCGGCTGATGCTGACAGAAGACGGAATCGAAAAGACGTTGACCTGCGCACTTGACGGGACATTCGCTCTGTCAGAGATCGATGGAATTCGATATGCAGCCGCTGCCAGGTGGAGGAGCCTTACAAAGCTTGAGGCGGAGATCCGGCGGCTGGATGCCATGAGCGGCGTGCGGCTGATCTTCTGCTTTGAAGATGATCTACTCCGGATGGATGCGGATGATACTCTGATGACGGATGGCGGACTGGGCATGGTATACAGGCCGCTGACATATTTTCGAGAGGCCTGAGATATAAGCGTATATGGATTGGTACGGACAGCGGACAAGACAACGCCGTAAATAATCGCAGCACGCAGATCCGGCCCGGAGGAGCTTTCCCCGGGCCGGTACGCTGTTGTTTTAATAAGAAAAGGGTATGTAAGAAGTGATGATCATCCTGTGCTTATTCCATGTTTGAGTTTCCGAAGGATACGAAGGTTGCCCCGGATGTTCCGTCTACGCCGACAAGGTAGATGGGCGTATCAAAGAGAAGATCTTCGACATGCACGCTGCGGTGTCCGTAGACTTTGTTTCCGGCAGCATATTCTATGGTGTAGAGCGTTTCATTCTCTGTGTGAAGCATGTAGCCTGTCAGGGTCGCTCTGACACTTTCTCCATTCTCAAGGCCGTCGCCTGATGAGCGGGCCAGAGGACCGCTGCATCTCGGATCCATAGAAGCAACCGCGCTGGGAACTCTGCCTGAACTGTTTGCCACGTATCACAAGAATTATCCGGAAGTCATGCTCTCTCTGGTCACGGAGATGAATGATACTATTCTGGATATGGTCCTGAACCGGAAGCTTGACGGAGGTTTTATTTCCAGTCCCGGAGAGCACCCATCGCTCAATGAGGTTTTTCTGAAGAAGGAAGAACTGATCCTTGTGGGAGGGACAGAGACGCTGCGGGAGAACGCGGAAGATATCCTGAGAGAGGCCCCCCTGATCACCTTCCCGCCGGACAGTATTTTCCGTCGCCGGTTTGAACTTCTGCTGTCTTCGCAGGGCTGCAGCTACGGAAACCGGATGACGATCATCAATTCGCTGGCAGCCATGATCGTGAACATCGTATCCGGTCTGGGATACGGATATTTGCCCAGATCGATCGTGCAGCCTTATATTGAGAAGGGCGTCATGAAATCATACACGATGGACGATCCATATGCCATGCTTGACATCGTATTTGTTTATCGGCGGGATCATGTTATGAGCGCCGCAATGCGGTACTTTATCGAAATGCTGACATGATCCGCATCTGCATGTATATGAATTTTAGATAATAATATTATCTA
>CADCOP010000331.1 GCA_902803065.1 uncultured Lachnospiraceae bacterium
ATGCAGATCGTCCGCGATCTGGGCGGCTACACGCTGGGACGCAGTGACCTGGTGCGGCGCGCCATGTCCAAGAAAAAAGCTGCTGTGATGCAGAAGGAGAGGCAGAATTTTGTGTACGGGAACCCGGAGGAGGGCGTACCGGGATGCATTGCCAACGGCATCAGCGAGACTGTGGCAAACCGCATCTATGATGAAATGACGGATTTCGCCAGATATGCCTTTAACAAAAGTCACGCGGCCTGCTATGCGGTCGTGGCTTATCAGACGGCCTGGCTGAAATATTATTATCCGGTGGAGTTCATGGCGGCGCTTATGACCTCTGTCATTGATAATTCCGGGAAGGTCGCGGAGTACATCCAGACCTGCCGGTCCATGAAGATCCGGCTCCTTCCGCCCGACATCAATGAGGGCGTAGGAGGATTTTCCGTACGTGACGGCGCTATTCTCTACGGCCTTTCTGCCATCCGCTCGATCGGCCGGCCGGTGATCGAGGCGATCATTGCGGAAAGAGAAGCCGGCGGCCGGTTTACGGACCTGCGTAATTTCGCGGAACGTCTCTCCGGCAGAGAGGTGAACAAGCGGAGCGTTGAGAACTTCATTAAGGCAGGAGCCATGGATTGCTTCGGCGCAACAAGAAAACAGCTGATGATGGTGTATTCCCAGGTCATGGATTCGGCTGCGCAGGCGAAAAAGTCTGCTTTTTCGGGACAGATGACGCTGTTTGACATGATGGGGGAGGAAGAGAAGCAGGAATACTCCATCCAGCTCCCCGATGTGGGTGAGTACGATAAAGAACAGCTCCTGATGTTCGAAAAGGAGGTCCTGGGCGTTTATGTCAGCGGGCATCCGCTCGAAGCATATGAGGATATGCTCAGAAAGAATGCCACGCACACTTCCCTGGATTTCGCCCTGGATGAAGAGCTGGGGGTTTCCGGGGTAACTGACGGAGCGACTGCCGTTATCGGCGGCATGGTCGAGAGCCGGACCATCAAGTATACCAAGAGAAATCAGCCAATGGCTTTCTTTGTACTTGAAGATCTGGTAGGTTCCGTGGAGGTCGTTGCCTTTCCGAAGGTGTATGAGAAATACAGCAAGGTGATCAGCGAGGACGCGAAGCTTTTTGTGAGAGGACGCGTATCCGCTGAGGATGAGAAAGCCAGCAAGCTGATCGGAGAAGAGATCTGGACATTTGACGAGATCCCTTCCGACGTGTGGATCCAGTTTGACACGATGCAGGAGTATGAAGCAGCGGAACCCGGGCTTCTTGACATGGTTGCCGGACAGTCCGGAAAGGATGAACTGGTGGCATATGTTAAAGAACGGCGTGCCGTCAAGCGTCTCGGAAGAAGATTTGGCTTTACGCTGACCGAAGAACTGATGAAGCAGATGGCTGATAAGTTCGGCGCCGGAAATGTAAAGATCGTGCGCAGGAGTCTTCGCTGATAATTCTTTACATGGCAGGCATTTTCGAATAAAATAGAACGGAACGGAAGGTGCAGCTTCCATCTGCGGCGTATCTGTCGCCGGCGGATGAGGTTTCATTACAGGAGGTACAGGATATGGCTCCAAAGCTGAAAACGATCGGAGTACTGACCAGCGGCGGCGACGCGCCGGGAATGAACGCGGCGATTCGCGCGGTCGTGCGCAATGCGATCTCGCTGGGCATGAATGTTAAAGGCATATACCAGGGATACAAGGGGCTGCTGAATGAGGAGATCACGGATATGAACGCAAGGTCCGTATCTGATACCATCTCCAAGGGCGGAACGATTCTCTACACCGCCAGATGCAGCGAGTTCCGAACGCTGGAGGGACAGCAGGCAGCGGCTGAGATCTGCCGCAAACACGGAATCGAAGGCCTTGTGGTCATCGGCGGTGACGGTTCGTTTGCCGGAGCGCAGAAGCTTGCGGAGCAGGGAATCAATACGGTCGGCGTTCCCGGAACCATCGATCTGGACATCGCGTGCACAGAGTATACGATCGGATTCGATACTGCTGTCAATACCGCCATGGAAGCGATCGATAAGGTGCGTGACACATCAACATCGCACGAGCGCTGCAGTATTATTGAGGTCATGGGCCGCAACGCCGGTTACATTGCGCTCTGGTGCGGCATCGCGAACGGCGCGGAAGATGTCCTGCTTCCGGAAATGTACGATTACGATGAGCAGAAGCTGATCAACAACATCATCCACAACCGCAAGAGAGGAAAGAAACATCACATCATCGTCAATGCTGAGGGCATAGGCCACTCCAGTTCCATGGCCCGAAGGATCGAGGCTGCGACAGGCGTGGAGACCAGGGCCACCATCCTGGGCCACATGCAGCGCGGCGGAAGCCCCACCTGCAGGGACCGCGTGTTCGGATCCATGATGGGGGCGTACGCGGCGGATCTTCTTGCGGAAGGAAAGAGCAACCGTGTCGTAGCTTTTCGCAACGGAGAGTATGTAGATTTTGACATTGATGAAGCGCTTGCCATGCAGAAGAACATTCCGGATTATATGGTCCGCGTGCAGAAGGCTCTGAGCATATGATCACAAGTACTTCGGGGAGCCAGGTCAAGGGAGTCATAGCGCTTCGGAAAAAGGCAAGGGAGAGAAATGCGAGGTCGCTCTTTGTAGTTGAGGGGCCGAAGATGCTTTTTGAGGCGCCGCCGGAGCGGGTCGAAAAAGTATACGTTTCCGAAAGTTTTCTGAAACGGTACGGAAACGAACTCTCGCTTCGCGCTCTTCCTGTCGAAACGGTATCGGACAGCGTGCTTTCAGCCATGTCAGATACGCAGACGCCCCAGGGAGCCATCTGCCTTGTAAAGCAGTATCAGTATACTGCGGAGGACCTTCTGGGCGGCGGACAGCGGGCGCCGTTGTGCATGATCCTGGAAAACCTGCAGGACCCCGGAAATCTGGGGACGATCGTCCGGACCGCGGAAGGCGCGGGCGTGACCGGTATTCTTATGAGCCGGGACTGCGTGGACATTTATAATCCGAAAGTGATCCGGTCCACCATGGGCTCTGTTTACAGAATGCCGTTCTGCTACGCGGATGATCTTCATGCCGTGATCCGGGAATGGAAAAAGAAGGGCGTGCGCGTATACGCAGCCCATCTGAAAGGCGAGCTGTACCATACCGGCATTGATTGCTGCGGACCCTCCGCGTTTCTGATCGGTAATGAAGGAAACGGACTGAGGGAGGATACGGCGGAACTTGCAGACTGCCTGATCCGGATTCCCATGGAAGGTAAGGTGGAATCGCTGAATGCTGCTGTTGCGTCAGCGGTCCTGATGTATGAAGCCCTGCGGCAGAGAATGGCGCGAAGGTCCGGGGACTGAGCGTTCCGACGGTACTCATGCGCGGATCATGCAGCCGGGAATGAAACGAATGCAGTAAAGGATAAGGAGCTGCCGCATTAAGCGATGCCAGCCATGCTCTCTGTATCCGGGGAGCATGGCTGGTCCTGCGCTTGATCCGGCAGCTCTTGTCTCTGCAGGGATGTACTGCTTTGCAGAGGCGTGAGAAAGGGTATTACAATGTTTATCAGAAAATCATCAATGACAGATCTTCCCGTGATCATGAAAATATATGCGCGCGCCAGGGCTTTTATGGCGGAGAGCGGCAATCCGAGGCAGTGGGGGCCGAACTGCTGGCCGCCGGAGGAGCTGATCCGCAATGACATAGCGGAGGGAGACAGCTATGTCTGTGAGCATGACGGCGAAGTATGCGCGGTATTCTATTATGTCTTCGGAAAGGATATTGAGCCGACCTACGCCAGGATCGACGGAGGAAAATGGCTTTCCGATGAACCGTACGGCGTAGTGCACAGGATCGCTTCGTCAGGGAAAGTAAAAGGCGCGGGTAGATTCTGCCTGAACTGGGCTTTTGAGCAGTGCCGCCACCTGCGCATAGACACGCACGAGGATAATAAGGTCATGCAGAACCTCGTGACAAAGCTTGGGTTTGAATACTGCGGCATCATCTACGTGCATGAGGATAATGATCCGCGGCTGGCATACGAAAAACTGGCGTAGCATACGGCCAGAGTAAGAGGGAGAAGGCAGGAACATGGGAAGGAGAAGACGCAGCGCGATCGGCACGGTGATCCGTATGTTTATTCTCGCGCTTGTCATTGCTGTGGCATGGCAGGTGTACGAGGACTGGCATGATTCCAGGACCGGGGATATTGTGCAGATGACGACGATCCGCTATTCCTACGAGCAGATGGAGAATGATATCAATAAGCTGCGCCGCGCCTATCCGAAACTCATTTCTGTTGAAGTTCCCGCCACATCTCCCGACGGCAGGGGACTGTATCTGCTGCATGTGGGAAACATGCAGGCGGATAATCATGTCCTGATCCAGGCAAGCATGCATGCCAGGGAATATGTCAATACACAGATCTGCATGAAGCAGATCGAGATGCTCTGCAGAAACGCAGGCACGGCCGGGAGACACGGATGGACCGGCGCCGCGCTTCTTGATAAAGTATGCTTCCACATCTTCCCCATGAACAACCCGGATGGTGTCGCCATCTGCCAGCAGGGACCGGACGCGGTCAGAAACAGCAGTCTGCGCGCTATCCTGGATGACTGCTGTCAGCGCGAAGCCGGCGGGGACCCGGATTACTGGAAAAAATGGAAGGCCAACGCGCGGGGCGTTGACCTGAACAGCAATTTTGACGCCCGCTGGGACACATTTACGTCCGGGAGCAGCCTGCCGTCCTCTCAGAAGTACAAGGGCGAGGCCCCGGCATCGGAACCCGAGGTCCAGGTCCTTCTGAAAACAGCTGAAAAGTACAGAGTGTGTTTCGTGCTTTCCTATCATACGGCAGGAGGCCTCATCTACTGGAACTATGCCTCCGGCAGCGCTCTTGAAACGGAAAAAGAGCTTTGCAGCCTTCTTTCATCTCTTACAGGGTATTACGCCGATACGATCTCTACGCCCTGCGGCTGCAGTAATTATTTCGGAGAAGTTAAAAATATCCCATCTCTTACCATTGAAATGGTCGCCGGTCGCGGCGGGGAGGATTACCCCCTCGGCGATGAGGTCCTTGCGCCCGCATGGGAGGCCGCGGCTGGGATTCTGCCTGAACTGGCGTTTTATTTTTCCAATCTTCCTGAAAAGTGAATATTTGTTCTTGACAATCTCCTGACCCTGCAGTAGAATGTTTTCGTAACAAGATGTAATAAATTCGTAACAAAATTAACAGAAAGGTTTTAAAAGTTAAAGTTCGCGAAACACTAGCGAAATAAACTTTTTTCCCGGGAGATAAAATAAGGGGTTATTTTACAGATGTTACGGGAGCCCTTCTGAGGATCACGAGGAGGAATTTACATGAACGCCAAGAAGCGGATCGCAGCAGGAATAGCGCTGGCAGTGTGTGGGTCACTCACCGCCGGAATGAGTGCGGCAGCCTCGCAGAATGGTTTCAGTATTGATATGACAGGTCTGAATGATGAGGCCTGGAAATATGTAGCCATGACAAATGATGACACGGTAACGACCGGCGCATGCATCCGGACAAACCCGACACAGAGCAGCGAAGCAGTCGGTTACCTGTATCGCGGCGGAGCTGTGAGAGTCATTGACAAAGGTGAGGAATGGACAGAAGTCGAGTCCGGAGGAGTTCACGGATTTATCCGCAACGACTGCCTGACATACGGAACCGACGCAAAGGGCCTTGCCGAATATTACGGAAGCTACGGCGTATCAGCATCCTGGAATGACGTAAATGTTTTTTCATGGGATGATAAGGACGCGCAGATCATAGCAACCGTCGATGATGGCACGACCTATGAGATCGAAAACAACAACGGCCACTGGATCGAAGTAAAGAACGGAAGCGAAGGCACAGCATATGTGTCGGAGGATGATGTAGATCTTGTGATCCTGGTCGACACGGCTGTTTCTGTGGACGATAAGGAAGGAATAGCAGCAGCATCGGCAGCAGCGGCTGCCACGGCACCGTACACAGAGGACTACAGCGAAAGCTATACAGAAGATACATCTTACACAGAGGATACGACCTGGACAGAAGACACTTCCTATACAGAAGATACAACCTGGACGGAAGACACATCCTACACAGAAGATACGACCTGGACAGAAGATACTTCCTATACAGAGGATACTTCCTATACAGAGGATACGACCTGGACGGAAGATACATCCTACACAGAGGATACGGCCTGGACAGAAGATACTTCTTATTCAGAGGACACTTCCTATACAGAGGATACATCCTGGACAGAAGATACATCTTACACAGAAGACACTTACACAGAGTCATACGATGACGGCAGCGCCGACGAAGTATACTCTGACGAGACTTATACAGATGACTCATCATCCGATGATACTTATTACGAAGATGTTACGGATGATGCCAGCTACGATGAGAGCACAGGCGGCGATACGTATACGGAAGACACCTATACGGAAGAGGTTTATGAAGATACTTCTTCATCTTCATCCTCATCTGCCAGCTCATCGGATGTCGACCTGCTTGCAGCACTGATCTACTGTGAGGCAGGCAATCAGCCCTACGAAGGACAGGTTGCAGTTGGCGCGGTCGTTATGAACCGGATCGCCAGCAGCTCCTTCCCCAATACAATCAGTGACGTTATCTATCAGAGCGGGCAATTTACCCCTGCCTACTCAGGAAGCCTGGCAAGTGCGCTTGCAAGCGGCGCCGGTAGTGGTTACTACGACGCAGCGTATGAAGCTCTTGCCGGATCAGACCCCACCGGCGGAGCCTTGTATTTCAATACAAGCCACGGATCAGGCGTACAGATCGGAGCCCACTGGTTCTATTAATGACTCAACTGAATAATTCCAACGGAAAGCCCTGCGCAGTATCCCCTCTGTGCAGGGCTTTCTGTTTGTGCCGTGAAGCCTGAAAAACGTTCACCGATGAGGATTTGCGTTGTGCGCGATAAGGCAGG
>CADCOP010000332.1 GCA_902803065.1 uncultured Lachnospiraceae bacterium
GAGAGGATCTTTGTGGCTGTCTCCTCACTGTAACCGGTATCCACGCCGTTCTCAATGATCTTCAGCTCTCCGGCTGAACTGATAAAGTACAGGTCGACCTTCTCCGGGTCAAAAACTGCTCCGGAATACCCCATGGCGCACAGGATCCTTCCCCAGTTGGCGTCATGGCCGGCGATCGCTGTCTTGACAAGATTTGATGTGATCACGGATTTACTGATCGTGACGGCCTCCTCATGAGTAGCCGCGCCTGTGACCTGTACCTCGAACAGAGCGGTTGCGCCTTCGCCGTCTGCTGCCATGCTCTTTGCCAGATGCGTCGTGACGGTTCCGAGAGCCTCACAGAACGCGTCAAAATCCGGTCCCTCCTCCGTGATCTCTTCATTCTGTGCCATACCGTTCGCCAGAAGAAGGCAGGTATCGTTCGTTGATGTATCTCCGTCAACCGAGATCATATTGAAGGACCTGTCAACATCCGCGCTCAGCGCTTTCTGAAGCATCTCCCGGGAAATGCAGGCATCCGTCGTGATAAAGGCAAGCATCGTGCACATCTGAGGATGTATCATTCCCGCGCCTTTGCTCATGCCCCCGATATAAACCGTCTTCCCGCCGATCTCAGTGCTGACAGCGATCTCTTTCCTCTTTGTATCTGTCGTCATGATTGCTTCCGCGGCAAGGGTACCCGCGGAACGTTTCTCCGAAAGCATCGGAACCATCATCCGGATGCCGCCGCAGATCACATCCATCGGCAGCTGTCTTCCGATCACACCTGTTGACGCGACCAGAACATCCTCCGGCTTCAGTCCGAGAAGCTCCGCTGCCATCTCAGCTGTTTTCCTGCAGTAACCATATCCTTCCTCGCCTGTACAGGCATTTGCGACGCCGCTGTTCATAACGACGGCCTGCGCGCAGCCTCTGCCGTGAACAATGGAGCTGTCCCATTTTACCGGAGCAGCTTTCACGATATTGCTGGTAAAAGTACCGGCTGCAATGCATGGTTTCTCAGAATACAGCATGGCCATATCCTTTTTTCCTTTTTTCAGTCCTGCCGCAACGCCTGCAGCACGAAACCCCTTCGGTGCCGTTACGCCTCCGTCAATCATATTCATAATGATCTTCTCCTGTGATCTTATCCTTATTTTAAAATGTTCCTGCCGCAGCAGGCCGCTGCATTCTGAAAAGGCCGCGGCATTACGGGAATACGGGCACAAGCTTCAGTCCTGTATTCTCTTCAAGGCCGAACATGATGTTCATGTTCTGCACCGCCTGTCCCGCAGCGCCTTTCACCAGATTATCGATCGCTCCCATGGCGATGATCCGGCCCGTCCTCTGGTCAAGCTTCCATCCGATGTCAGTAAAATTGCTTCCCTCCACCCATCGGGTCTCAGGGCATGCGCCTTCTCCGAGAAGGCGGATAAAATATTCCTTTTCGTAATATTTTCTGTACGCTTTTTCTACTGCAGCGCTGTCCGTGCCGGGAAGAAGCTTTGCGTAGGCTGTCGCGAGAATGCCCCGGTTCATAGGCACAAGATGCGGTGTAAAGCTAAGAAGGATCTGTTCTCCTGCAGCATAGCCGAGCTGCTCTTCGATCTCGGGTGTGTGCCTGTGGGTCGCAACGCCGTAGGCCTTCATATTCTCATTGACCTCACAGAACAGATTCTGTGTCTTCGCTCCTCTGCCGGCCCCGGAAGTCCCTGACTTGGCGTCAATGATGATGGTTGACGGATCGATGAGTTTTTCCTTCACGAGCGGGTACAGAGTCAGGATCGAACAGGTCGTATAGCATCCCGGATTAGCCAGGATCCTTGTGTTTCTGATCTTTTCCCTGTTGATCTCGCAGAGCCCGTACACGGCTTCAGGTATGTATTGCGGCGCCGCATGTGTGATCCCGTACCATTTTTCGTATACGGATACATCCTTCAGCCGGAAATCCGCGCTCAGGTCTATGATCTTTGTCTTCTTTAATATATCCTCATTGATAAGCGATGCGCACAATCCCTGCGGCGTTGCCGTAAAAATAACGTCAACCTGCTCTGCCATCTCATCGATGTTATCCGGAAGGCACTCCCCATCAGCCAGTCCGGTCATGTTTCTGTATACATCACTGTATTTCTGACCGGCATAGCTTCTGGATCCCAGCCACGCGATCTCTGCTGACGGATGCTGCCACAGTAGGCGTACAAGCTCAGCTCCGGCGTATCCTGTTGCTCCGATGATACCTGCTTTGATCATTTTTATTCACTCCTGCTGTATTTCTTTAATCATCTGTATAAGCTCGTATTATCATATCTCACTTTTCAGGGTAAGTAAAGATGTTTTTTGTGTATATTTATGCGCATATCATGCATATTATGTATTTTTATGAGTGCATAATTGATTTTTTTAAATTCCTCTTGCATATTTATGTCAATAGGGGTATAGTAAGCCGTGTTAAAGCTTTACGCGGACCATCTCACAAAACAGCCGCTGCGCGGCAGACAGGAGTTTAGATCATTATGAAAGAAAAGGTAGTTCTTGCTTATTCAGGCGGTCTTGATACAACAGCTCTCATTCCGTGGCTGAAGGAAACATTTGATTATGAAGTAATTGCCTGCTGTGTTGACTGCGGCCAGGGCAACGAACTGGATGGCCTTGAAGAGCGCGCAAAGCTCTCAGGCGCTTCCAAATTATATATAGAAAACATCGTCGATGAATTCTGTGATGAATTCATCATGCCGTGCGTCAAGGCAGGTGCTGTGTATGAGCACAAATACCTGCTCGGCACTTCCATGGCCCGCCCCGCCATCGTAAAGGCGCTGGTGAAAGTCGCCCGTCAGGAAGGCGCGACGACCATCTGCCACGGAGCTACCGGTCAGGGTAATGACCAGATCCGCTTCGAGCTCGGTATCAAAGCCCTGGCTCCGGACCTTAAGATCATCGCTCCCTGGCGTATGACGGATCTGTGGAAAATGGGTTCCCGTGACGACGAGCTTGCTTTTGTAGAAGCTCACGGCATCCATCTTCCTTTCGACCACAGCCACAGCTACAGCCGCGACCGCAATCTCTGGCACATCAGCCACGAAGGTCTTGAGCTCGAAAATCCCGCAAATGAACCAAACTATGCACATATGCTGGTTCTGAGCGTTACGCCGGAAATGGCTCCGGACGAACCCGAATATGTTACAATGACGTTCGAAAAAGGTATTCCAACGAGCCTGAACGGTCAGAAAATGAAGGTTTCTGATATCATCAAAGAGCTGAACGTCCTTGGAGGCAAGCACGGCATCGGAATTACGGATATTGTTGAGAACCGTGTTGTCGGCATGAAGAGCCGCGGCATCTATGAGACTCCGGGTGGAACCATCCTTATGGCAGCCCATGAGCAGCTCGAGGAGCTGATCCTGGACCGCGACACCATGGAGACAAAGAAAAAACTCGGAAGTCAGTTTGCCCAGATCGTGTACGAAGGCAAATGGTTCACGCCTCTGCGCGAAGCCATCCAGGCATTTGTCGATGTGACCCAGGAGTACGTGACGGGCGAAGTCAAATTCCGCCTGTACAAGGGCAACATCATCAAAGCCGGAACGACTTCTCCCTACAGCCTGTACAGCGAGTCGCTCGCTTCCTTCACGACCGGCGATATGTACGATCATAATGATGCCTCCGGCTTCATTACACTCTTCGGCCTGCCGCTGAAGGTCCGTGCCATGAAGATGGCCGAGCTTAAAAAACAGGAAACACGCTGAACATCTCCCATATGAATCAGGGGACTGTCACATGCGACAGTCCCCTGATATTATTTTCGCTTCATTCTGTACGAATGCTTTTACGCCTGATTTTTGCTTCATTCTGTCTGAATGCTTTTACGCCTGACCGGCGTTCTCCGTCATCTCCGCAAGCTTCGCGGCAAACGCCTCCCTGTCTCCGTCCAGTACAACGAACACATTCTTCGTGCCAAACTTAACATCTGTCTCTCTGTCCGATACCGTCTTCCCCCGGGTGATCTTTCCCCTGGTCTCGACAAAAACGCCGGCCTCCTGGCCGAAGAACAATTCCGGAAAAACGCAAAACAGAAGCGGCACCGTATCATGCAGCAGCGGCTCACCATCATAAAACTTCATGAAAGGTCCACCCTCATTTTCTATGATCTTTTTAAAGAGACAGCACCCTTCTCCGTGCCCAGCTTCGATTCTGTCCAGTTCCTCCCTTGTCAGATACATCTTCTCCGTCACATCCAGACCGCACATCACAACAGGAACCCCGGACTTAAACACACACTGCGCGCTGTCAGCATCTGCCCAGATGTTAAATTCCGCCGCAGGAGTCACATTGCCTCCGACGTCAGCGCCGCCCATGATCAGAATTCTCTTCAGCATATTTTTCAGATCCGGATATTTCTGGAAAGCAACAGCCGCATTCGTCTCCGGCCCGAGAAGGATCAGTTCCAGCTCACCTTCACATTTGCCGGCGCATTCATAGAGGGCATCCCATGCCTTCATGGTCTCGCGTTTTGCTCCGGATGTCTCAAGCAGAGCTTCATTCACCCCATTGATCCCATGCACATATCCTGCGCACTTCCAGCCGTAAAGCATTGGCCCTTTCGCCCCGGGATAAACAGGAATCTCCTCAAGCCCCAGAGCCGCAAGAACATTTCTGGCATTCTCATGCGTCTTCTCATGCTCCGCGTTTCCGAAGACAGTCGATACGCCCATGATCTTCAGGTATCCGCTCTTCTGCAGCCCAGCCGCAGTGATAAGAGCGGCAGCATCATCCACACCCGTATCGGTATCGATCCATACGTATCTCATCCTATCGGCACCTCCCTTCCATCGTAGTAATGAAGTGCCTCGATCAGAAGATCTACATATCTGTCTCTGTCGATCTCAACTGAACAAGCAGCGTTTGGTTCTTTTCCCAGAACCCCCTTGAAATCTGCCACCGTCGCGCCGCGTGTATACTCTCCTTCCAGCTCGATGTCAACATAGTACCGTTCGATCCGGAAGATCTCAGGATGCGTAATGGAGAGGACTGCGCAGGGATCATGTACCGGCGCGCCTTCATAACCGATAGCCATCGGATATTTGTAAAAGAATTCCAGCCATCCCGCAACAATGTCCGCGACCTGATTGCCGACGGCACGGATCCTCGGAAAGTCATCCGGACGGATGATCGCCTTTTCTGTCACATCCAGGCCGCACATATGGATCGGAATCCCGGAATGAAACTCGATCCATGCTGCCTCCGGATCCTCCAGAATATTGAATTCAGCACCCGGCACCCAGTTACCATGCGTGATTCCCCCGCCCATGATCGAGATCAGGCGGATCTTATCTTTCACTTCCGGATGCGCCGTAAGAAGTTCACCCACATTCGTCTGCGGTCCGGTGGATATGATGATCACGGGCTCTGCGCTTTCCCGTATGACCTCAGCCATCAGGTCAACTGCGGGCAGCAGCGAGAGTTCCTGATCCGGCTCCGGCATCGCCGGTCCGTCCAGACCGCTTTCCCCGTGCCAGTTTCCCGCCGTAAACGGATCCGCTGTCATCGGACGGACAGCTCCCCTTGCGATCGGCGCATCGATACCCAGAAGCGCGCAGATTCTCCGCGCATTGATCGTTGTCTTTTCTATCGTCTGATTTCCTGAAACAGAGACGACCGCCAGGATGTCAAGAAGCGGGCTCGCCTTGGCAAATACCCAAGCAATCGCGTCATCATGACCGGGATCTCCGTCCAGGATCACAGGAATCTTATTCATTCTGTTCTTCTCCTGCTGTTAAAAAGGGCTGCTGCAAATCCAAGCCGGTTTGCTGCAGCCCCA
>CADCOP010000333.1 GCA_902803065.1 uncultured Lachnospiraceae bacterium
GCGCGATCCGCACAGCAGCATGTGTCCGTCTGGCAAAGATGGCACAGGCGAACGGCGCAGACGGAATCTCTGTTCTGCAGCCGATGTTTTTAAAGCCCACGCGGCAGGAGCTGTTTGAGCACTTCAAAACGATTGCGGAAGCAGTTCCGGATATGCCGGTTTTGCTGTATAATAATCCTGGCCGGGTCGGTTATTCCATGAGTGCTGACCTGGTAGATGACCTTGCGCACAAAGTCGAAAACATCGCAGGCATCAAGGATACCAGCGGCGATATGACCCTGACCGAGGAATTTATCCGCAGGACCAGGGATGTGGACTTCCGCGTGTTCGGAGGGAAGGACACCATGCTGTACGCGGCGCTCTGCCACGGCGCATGGGGCGGTGTGTGCACAGCTGCGAATTTCGTGCCGGAGCTGATCACAAAGATCTATGACCTGTACGTACAGGGAGACCGTGAAGGAGCTCTGGAAGCGCAGTTTAAGCTGAACCCGCTGCGCCTTTCCATGGATGCGGCAAGCTTTCCGGTAGCCACGAAGGATCTTGCGAACCTGCGCGGCCTGGATATGGGCGTCCCGTACAGACCCAGCCTGCCCACGCCGGAAGGAAATGCCCTCGGGAAAATGAGGGAAGAGCTCGCAAAGGCACTGAACTGACAATGTACCGGAAGCATAAGAGATGGAGGGTAAAGGATATGGAATACAGACGTTTTTCGGATACGATTGTTTTACGGGTCGACCCGGGTGAGGAGATCTGCCGGGTACTGCTGGATGTTGCTGAGAAAGAGAACATCGATCTTGCGCATATCAGCGGCCTTGGCGCGATCAATCGTTTTACGACAGGTGTATTTGATACGGTTCAGAAGGAATATCACGCTAATCATTTTGAAGGCCTTTTTGAGATCGTTTCCCTGACCGGTACACTTACACGGAAAGACGGAGAGCCATACCTTCACGCTCATCTCAGTGCCGGCGACCGGGAAGGACATGTTTTCGGCGGACATCTGAACGAAGCGTATGTCAGCGCGACAGCAGAGATCATCGTGCGCGTCATCGATGGCAAAGTCAATCGCAGGATGGACGAAAGGATCGGACTGAATCTTTATGAGTTTGAGTAAAAATGAAGAAATCGCTCTGATGAAGGAACTGGAGGCATTCGATACGCCGACAGTCACCAACGCAATAGCAACGTATCCGGGCAGAGATGACTGCCTCGGACTGTATGATCCGCAGGAGATCGACTGGTACACCGACGACCGCCTCCGCAGCCTGTTCCCGGAGCTCGGACCCCGGTGCGGATATGCCGCAACCGCCGTGTACGGAATGCCTGACCCGGCATACAACCTGCTTTCCTTCAGGGATATTCTGGAAGGGATCCAGGAAATGGAAGGACCGGTCATCCTGGTTCTGAAAGAAAACTTCAATGAAAAAATGAAGCACAGGAATGCGCTGATCGGCGGAAACATGATGACTGCATTTTCGCAGCTGGGCGTCGTGGGAGTCATAGGCGACGCGCCCGCCCGTGACCTGGAAGAGATGCGCCCGCTGGGCGTAGCCTGCCTGTTCACCGGCCTCGCGCCCGGCCACGGAAGCATGACCATTCAGGGAGTCAACGTACCGGTGACCGTCAGCGGAATGGCCGTGTGCCCGAACGAGATCATCCACATGGATGTGAACGGCGCCGTCAAATTCCCGCGCAAATACCTGAAAGCCATACTGGAGAACGTAAAAAGCATCCAGAAGGGCGATACGGCAAGGCAGGAAGACATGAAAAAAATGACCGACCCGGCCGAGATCGCCGCCGCCATGAAGAATATGTATAAATAGGCTTATAAGTAAAAGGCTTATAAGTAAAGGCATAAATGCACTATTAAACGTATTATTAAACCGGATCAGTTGTACAGGTAATCGGATCTGATGGACAAGTGATCGGATCAGGTAGACCAGTGATCAGATCAGTAATCAGATCAGATAGACGGATAATCGGATCTGATGGACAAGTGGTCGGATCAGGTAGACAAGTAATCAGTTCAGATGTCAGGGATCTGCCAGGGAGGAGGAAACCTTCCCGGCAGATCCCGTTTTTTAATTGTATGCAGCAACTATTTATGTGCATACCTTCAGCCCCGGAAGCTGCAGCCGCCAAAGCATCGGGAACACAACAAGCTAACATGTACCGATGCCGCAGC
>CADCOP010000334.1 GCA_902803065.1 uncultured Lachnospiraceae bacterium
CTACAGAGAACTTGTTTCCGGTTTTGGCGCCCTTCCGCTGGAGCTGACATATGAGGAACATGATTATATCACTGCCGCAGTCAGCCATCTTCCGCATGTGATCGCGTCTTCTCTCGTAAATACGGTCCATAATCTGGATTCCCGCGAGGAACACATGAAGCTCATCGCGGCGGGCGGTTTTAAGGATATCACCCGGATCGCATCCTCATCCCCTGAAATGTGGGAGCAGATCTGCATATGCAACCATGAAAACATATCAAAGGTCATGGATGAGTTTATCCGTCTGCTGACGGAAGCCCGTGACCGTATGAATTCCGGTGACGGTTCCCACATATACAGGATGTTTGAGAGTTCCGGGAACTACCGTGCTTCTTTCTCTTCCGCGCCTCTCGGCATGATCAAAAAGACCTACCGTATTTACTGCGATATCGTCGATGAATCGGGAGCGATTGCTACGATCGCAACCATTCTTTCGGTCAATGGGATCAGTATTAAAAATATCGGGATCGTTCATAACCGTGAATTCGAAGAAGGTGTACTCCGGATCGAATTCTATGAGAGCGAACCGGCAAAAAAAGCGGCCGCCGTTCTCCGGCAGCATCATTACCAGGTATGGGAGCGGGACTGATACCGCCCGTCGTCAGAGTCATTCCGTAAGAATTAATTGAAAGGAAAGCTTATGATCCAGTATTCGGATAAAAACACGGTAACCATCACTCCTGCCGTCTCCGGTCTGCGCGGCGAGATCACTGTGCCTGGGGATAAATCCATCTCCCACAGGGCTGTCATGTTCGGGGCGATCGCGGAAGGAACGACGGAAGTAACTCATTTTCTGCGCGGAGAAGACTGCCTGTCAACGATCGCGTGCTTCCGGAAAATGGGGGTAGAGATCGAAGATACACCCGAAAGAATCCTGATTCACGGCAGAGGCCTCCATGGCCTGTGCTGCCCTCAGACTACACTTGATGCCGGAAACAGCGGTACAACGACCCGCCTGATCAGCGGAATCCTCTCAGGCCAGCCCTTTGAGACAGTACTGACCGGTGACGACTCTCTGCGTACACGTCCCATGCAGAGAATCATCCGCCCGCTGACCGGGATGAACGCAGACATAACTTCAGTCAACGGGGACTCACGCCTGCCGCTTCGCATCCGCGGAGGTCATCTGCGCGGGATCAGCTATGATACCGGTGTGGCATCAGCACAGGTCAAATCCTGCATACTTCTGGCCGGACTGTATGCGGAAGGAGCAACAACGGTTACTGAGCCGGCGCTCTCCCGCAATCATACCGAACTCATGCTTTCTTCCTTCGGAGCTGACATCCGCCCGGAAGGCCTGAGCGTCACAGTGCAGCCCCAGCCGCGTCTGCACGGGCAGAAAATATCCGTACCCGGCGACATTTCCAGCGCCGCCTATTTCATAGCCGCCGCGCTACTGGTCCCCGGATCGGAGATCCTGGTGCGGGGCGTCGGCATCAATCCGACGCGGGACGGTTTTCTGAAGGTATGCAGAAAAATGGGTGCGGATATCACGGAGCAAAACCTCACCGTCTCCGGCGGAGAGCCGGTGGCTGATCTCCTGGTCCGCTCTTCGTCTCTGCGCGGGACCGTCATTGAAGGCAGCCTCATACCTGCCCTCATCGATGAGATTCCCATCATCGCTGTCATGGCCGCCTTCGCCGAAGGAGAAACAATCATTCGCGACGCCGCCGAACTTAAAGTCAAAGAATCCGACCGGATCCGAACGGTCACAGAGAATCTGCTTGCCATGGGCGCGGATGTCATCCCGACAGACGACGGCATGCTCATCAATTCCGCAGCCGGCCATCCCCGTCCGGGAGGACTTCACAGCGCGCAGATCGACAGCCATCTGGATCACCGCATAGCCATGAGCTTTGCAGTGGCCGCTCTCTCTGCAGAGTCCCGGACAGGTGTTTCCCCGGATGCAACCATCATCCGCGGCGGTGACTGCGTCAGCATTTCCTATCCCGGATTCTACAAAGACCTGGAAGGACTGCTGCTTTAAGCAGACTGCAGTCTGTTTCACAGATAGGGGGTACGGTTCCTTGATTGATTTATCGATCAAGGAACCGTACCCCCTACTGTCTTGTTTACCGGTCTTGTTTACCGGTCTTCTTCTGTTGAAAGCAGTATGCGGTCATTATCGAGCGCCGCTCCTGCGTGCAATGCGAATTTCTGAAGGAGATCCTCCACGGTCATCCTGGACCGCTCCTCTCCCTTTACGTCAAATACGATCTTACCGTCGGACATCATCAGGGTCCGGTTTCCCATTTCCAGCGCCTGGTTCATGTTGTGCGTGACCATAAGGCAGGTGATCTTTCTCTCGCTTACGATCTTTTCCGTAAGCTCCAGTACTTTGGCGGCCGTGGCCGGGTCAAGTGCGGCCGTATGCTCATCCAGCAGAAGGATCCGGGGGGCTACTACGGTAGCCATCAGCAGTGTCAGTGCCTGTCTCTGGCCGCCGGACAGAAGCCCGACCGGATGTCCCATACGGTCTTCCAGTCCCATGCCCAGCTGCAGGAGCTGCTCACGGAAAAATTCCTTCTCTTTTTTCGTTGTCCTGCTGAATATGCCTTTCTTTCCTGCGGACGCCCTCAGATATGCGACCGAGAGGTTTTCTTCGATCGTCATGTGCGGAGCTGTTCCCATCAGAGGATCCTGAAACAGCCGACCAATATACTGGCTTCGCACATGTTCTTTTACAAAGGTGATATTCTCTCCGTCAAGCTCTATGGTTCCCTCATCCGGATAAAAAGTGCCTGCGACTGCGTTGAACAGAGTTGATTTGCCTGCGCCGTTTGAGCCGACGATGGAAGCGAAGTCTCCTGTTTCAAGGGTCAGGGATACATGACTCAGGGCTTTCTTTTCGTTCACGGTTCCGGGTTCAAAGGTCTTTGAAACATCGGTGATTCTGAGCATCAGCGTTCACCTCCCCTGCTGCCGGACGCCGAGCGCACGGCGCTCCTTTTGTGAAGCTCAAAGGCAACCATCTTTTTCGCCTGCGGAGCGATCAGAGCGATCGCGACGATCAGAGCGGAAACGAGCTTGAATGCTTCCGTCGGGATATTCAGGCGCAGCGCGATCGAAACAATAAACCTGTACAGGCAGGAGCCCAGGACGACGCAGAAGATCCTCCCTGCCATCTTTCTCCTGCCGGAGAGTGATTCTCCGATCACCAGTGAAGCCAGGGCGATGGTTACCATACCGGTCCCGAGGTTGATATCGCTCGTCTTGTTATACTGTCCGATCAGGCAGCCGGCCAGGCCGGTCAGCGAATTGGATACGCAAAGACCAACCGTGATCGTAAACGCCGGGTTGATGGAGGACGCGCGGACCATGGCCGGGCTGTCTCCGGTCGCCCGGATGGAAAGGCCAAGCCTCGTTCCGAGAAACCAGTAAATGGCAATGCATACGATCAGGATGATCATTCCAAGAAGGATCAGCTTATACCAGCTGATCCACCACTGCGCTTCTGACAGAGATTTAAACATGGAGAACACGGTATCTTTTCCAAAAATCGAAAGATTGGATGAAAAGCCCATCACTCCAAGGTTCACGGTGTAGAGAGCCGTATTGACGATAATGCCTGCCAGAATGCTCTGCACACCGAACTTAGTCTGCAGAAGCGCTGTCACGAAACCGGAACAGATGCCGGCTCCCATGGCCGCGAAGATCGCCAGGATCGGATGCCCTGCGATCGTTACGACTGCTCCTACAGCGCATCCGAGCGTATAGCATCCGTCGGTCGACAGATCACATATATTGAGAATACTGAAACTGATAAACAATGATAAAGCGATCAGTGAATAGATCAGGCCGACTTCAAGAGCCGTCTGCACGATCCCGACCGTCAGAAAACCGGACAATGTTGGTGACCTCCTTAGAATTCTTTGGATGTAGTGATCTCTGCAATTGCTGAGCAGTACGGCTCAAAGGCTGCCTTGACTGTTTCCAGGTCAAATCCGAGAGCTTCGGCTGTTTCTGTGTTGATGGTAGCAATACCATTGTCAAATGTGTGGACTGCTGTCCCGGCAGGATCCGCGCCATCAGCAAGAATCTCTGCCACGATGTTCGCTGTATCCAGTCCCAGGTCCTCATAATTGATTCCGAATCCGACGAAGGCTCCGTTCAGCGCAAAGGAATCAGCTCCTGCGTAATGCGGAATTCCGTTCTCAATGAGCTTTTCGAAGATGGAAAGCTCTGCATTCATAATGGTATTGTCGGTCGGGGTAAAGATGGCGTCCACGCCCTCAGCGATCAGCGCGTCAACGGCTGCATTGACTTCGTCGGTCGTGGTACCTGTTTTTTC
>CADCOP010000335.1 GCA_902803065.1 uncultured Lachnospiraceae bacterium
GCAATATAGCTTGCCCGGTCAGAAACAAGATAAGCAACGAGCTCTCCGACTTCATCCAGCTTTCCGTCACGGCCAAGAGGAATCACTTTGCTGTAATCTGTGGAAAGATCTTCCGGTTTACATCCTCTTGTGTAAGCAAGAGCTTCATTGTAAGCAGGAGTTCTAAGACCGGTTGCTTCCATGATACCGGGAGCTGCTGCAAGAACCCGAATATTATACTTTCCGAGCTCCTTTGCCCAGGATCTGGTGAAGGTATCAACCGCACCCTTTGTCGCTGCATATGCTGACTGTCCCTGGGATCCTTCTTTACCGGATTCAGAAGACATATTCAGGATCACTCCCTTGCCCTGCTTCAGCATCTGCTTTGCACAAGCCTGCGCACAGAGGAAAACTCCCTTTACATTCACATTGAACATCTTGCTGAAAGATTCATCGTTCAATTCGTATTCCGGTCTCTCGCCGGCTACATCAACCAGAAGTCTCGGAAGATTGATTCCTGCGTTATTTACAAGAGCGTCAATCTTTCCGTACTTTGCTACGACTGCATCAACCATTGCCTGCACGCTTTCCGCATCTGCAACATTACATTTTACACAGTAAGCGCCGTCCATCTCGTCTCCGGTCTCAACGCTCATGTCTACGATCACCGCTTTGGCTCCAACCTTCTGCAGGCTCTCCACAACATGCTTGCCGATTCCGGAAGCGCCGCCTGTAACGATCACAACTGCATCTTCAAGACCTAACCATGTGTTACTCATTTTTTTCCTCCTTTTTAACCTCAATCAGTTTTTTCTGATCACATCTTGTGTCTTTGCTTTGTGTGATTCCATTATTGAATAAAAAAGGTGGAAATTTAATGCCATTAATTTCTGGAAAGTGGAATTTCATTAGTTCAAATAATTTCCGAAGGTCGGAAATCTTATGGATTATTGTCAATTATATATAGTTCATAACTATCTTTTTGTCTTAAATATACAATTTCAACCTTAGTTATTAATATATACTTTTATTAAACCTTTTATTAAAGTATATACATATATGATAGTTATGTCAATATATATTTCTATGAAACTAATAATTTCCTCAAAAAAAACAGGCATAATAATGCCTGATACGGATCCTCAACACATTTTCTTCACAAAATGATAAAAAACTGGACACAACTTCCCTGTATAGTAATAATCAAGAAAAGCAATTAAGCTTTTCAAAATAAAAGATTTTTTTCATACTTCTCCCCTTTAAAAAACAGGCCGCATCAAAGCGGCCTGTTTTGTTTGGTCTGATGGGCTACATGGTTGCTCCGAGCAAGGATAAAATAACACCTACGATCACAATGACGATGGCAAACCCGAGTTTCGGTTTAACCAGGCTATAATAGTTACTTGTCCAATCTTTAATCTGTTTCCACATTTATTTCACCTCATCTCTTTTCCAGTTCTACGGCTCGATCATAGTTATTTCGTTTTCTGCCTCTTACCTTATCTTTCACTGCCAGAACCAATCGTTTACTATCTCTTGAAATGGAACTTTCGTTAAGCAACTTTAATTTTTTCTCTGCTTCTTCCTTCTTTGCCTTGGTTTCAGCAAGTTCTGCGCGAAGTATTTCTTTTTCTTTTCCCATTTTCTTAAGCAGACCTGCCTGATAGTGGGTGCGGGAATCAAACAGCGCATTCCACCTTCTGACCAGTGTCCACCGGTCAATCTCATTGGCCGGCTTGATGGGATCCTGGAAAGGCATCTTGCTGATCGCCCGATCAAAGGGCGTCTCTTCCAAATAATCACTCTGATCAAATATCGAAGGAACCCCATTTATCTTAAGGAACTTTTTATAGCGACGGTAATTCTCCCCATGGGCTTTGAACATTTCCTCAAAGTCCAGTTTTTCAAGGAGATCTTCAAACCTGATATCTTCCGGAAGTTCCTGAGCAAGAAAATGAGGAATCTTGTGATATTCCGTCAGTTCTTTCATACGATTATCATGACAGATGATGACACTTGGTATCCCTGCCAGCATGGAGGCTACGGATCCGTGGAAACGGCTGCCGATCGAAAGATTCATCTCCTTTAAATATTCAATCCAGGCATGGGCATCCACAAACATACGGACTCTTCCTTCTTTATAATAAGGATGTTCCATAGTTAAAGGATATCC
>CADCOP010000336.1 GCA_902803065.1 uncultured Lachnospiraceae bacterium
CGCCCTTCTTTCCGGAATCTTTTACGCGGGAGTATTCATGCTGAACAGCTTCGAAAAAGGGGATGCACTCTCATCCGTGTTCTTCGGCCAGCTCGCATGCGGCGTCTTCCTTACGCCACTTGTACTGCAAGAAACTGTCTTCACGCCCCAGGTTCTCCTCCCCGTGATCCTGCTCGGAACTGTCCAGGTAGGCCTCGCCTACATATTCTTCACAACCGGCACAAAGTACACCGATCCGGTCACAGCCTCCATCATCAACGCCCTCGAGCCGATTCTCAATCCTGTCCTCGTCGCCATTTTCTACGGCGAGGTTCTCGGAAAAATGTCGCTCATCGGCGCGGTGATCGTACTGGGAGGGATTTTGTATTACAACCTTAAGAAATAAGCTGCAGGGCCGTTGTTTGAGTCATCGGGACGTTGTTTGCTGACTCATAAAATGAGTCAGCAAACAACATCCCTGTGGCTCATTTTTTGTGCCAGCATGAACCCGGCACACAGTATGATCTGAAGGATCGTTGAGCACGGGGTCGCGAGTCCTATGTGGAAAAGTGATACCGGCTCCCACCGGCTCATCAGGAAGGAGACCGGCACACGCACAAGAAACGCGCCTATGATTCCCTGAATCATGACAAACCTTGTGCTGCCCATGCCGTTGAAATACCCGATGAAGCAGAACAAAAAGCAGGTCAGAAGGCAGTCGATGGCATACGCCTTCAGATAATCCGCGGAGGCCAGGATCACATCTGCGTCCTTTGCGAATATGCCGGAAAGAAGGTCTCCGTGGAAGAAGGACACATAAAACATGGTCACTCCGAACAGAACCGAGACCGCAATAGCATACTGAAGGCCTCTGAATGCGCGCTCCGGTTTCCCCGCGCCTCTGTTCTGCGCCACGAAAGCGGACATGGCCTGCATAAAGGCAGCCGGAACGAGCATGATGAAAGCGCATACTTTCTCCGCCACCCCGACACCTGCGGAAGCAGTCAGGCCCAGTCCGTTCACGATGCCCAGGATCACCAGGAAGGATATTCCGACGAGAAGGTCCTGCAGCGCGATCGGCGTACCGATCAGAAGGATCTTCCGGACAATATTCCCCCGCAGCTTCATCTTTCTCCTGTCAAAGGTAAACGGCAGCGTCCTTCTGCTGATCAGCGCGCAGGATATCACCACGCTGATCATCTGCGCAAACACAGTGGCAATGGCGGCGCCGCGGGCGCCCATGTGAAAGCCCGCGATCAGCAGCAGATCTCCGGCAATATTGCAGACGCAGGCTATGGCGACTGTCAGCAGCGGCGTCCCGGAATCACCGATTCCCCGGAAGATGCTTCCGATCAGGTTATAACCTATAATGACAATGCTTCCAGCTCCGCAGATGCGTATGTAACTCACAGTCCTGGTGTAAGCTTCCGGCGGTGCCTGCAGGGTACCTGCAAAAAACGGTGCCAGAAGCGGTACTGCAGCGGTAAGGACAGCGCCGATCAGCAGAAAAAACAGGATGCCTGTCTCAATGATCCGGCCGCCGCCCTCATGGTCCTTCTCACCGATCTTCTGTCCCAGGAACACTGTAAGACCCATGGCCAGGCCGCCCACGAGATTTGTGAGGGTCATCATGATCTGCGACCCCGTTGAAACAGCGGAAACATCCTCTGCTCCCGCGAACTTTCCGACCACCAGCAGGTCAACAGCTCCGTACATCGACTGCAGGAACATTGCAAACAGGACCGGAAAAACAAACATCAGAAGCGGTCCCAGTATTTTCCCTTCAGTGAAATCGATCTCTCGACGCATAAAAAACTCTCCTAATATGACTCATTCTATCTTGGGCAGGCTCCAGCGGTAATGGGATGCCAGAAGCCTGAGGATCAGGATCACCACAGCCCCGGTCAGCATGGCTCCTGTCTGCCCCAGCCACGTCCAGCTCAGAGCACAGATGACGGCTCCGATCAGGGACGCGCAGGCGTAAAAATGCTTCGTAAATATGTAAGGCGTGTTCCCGGCAAATGTATCGCGCATGACGCCGCCGCCAACACCTGTGATCACGCCCACGAATACAGCGAGGTAAACATTTACGTTTGCCGCGCGGAGGTATGCCGTCTCCACGCC
>CADCOP010000337.1 GCA_902803065.1 uncultured Lachnospiraceae bacterium
CCCTTCTGAACACATGCCCGAAGTCCGTTAACATTCCAGGAAACAAGTTTCATTCAGTATACCCCACTTATTTTATCCGTCAGCATAATATCAAGGCATGGCAGCGCCCCGGCCTGCTGCAAGCCGGAAAAAAGCTGCTTATACTATATCATTTTCATCGGAACAAATCAATCCGCAGAGTTTCTCCTTGCATTCAACTGTATTCGCTGTTATAGTAAATGACATCCAAAACCGCGCCGGTCAGGGCAGGACGCCGCGGCAGGATCGCCAGGACGATTCTGAGTACCAGGTTCTGCGGCAGTCAGAGGCTGACAGGTGTAAGTTGAACCGGAAAGATGAGGTAGCTGATTTATGGAATCAAAAAAACAGGATCCTGCGGGCGCCATGAACGGTGCCGGGCAGTATGAGGAATCTGCAAGTGTTACTCTGGAACTTGATGACGGATCCGTTCTTGAATGTGATGTTCTGACCGTGTATGAGGCAGGCGGAAAAACATACATCGCTCTTCTGCCGCTGAATGACGAAGGCGTGAATGAAGACGGGGAAGTATTCCTGTATCGTTTTGTTGATGAAGGCGGTGAGCCGCGTCTCGAAAACATTGAGAGCGATGAAGAATATGAGATTGCTTCAGAAGGCTTTGATGCATGGCTGGATGATCAGGAATACGATGAGATCGTAAGCGAGGAGGGGGAATGACCCCTCCTTTTTTATCTCACCGGTTTCAGATCAGGTGATGAAGGAAACGCGAAGGCAGCTGTTCCTTGCCGCAGCGTTCCTCTACATAGCTGATGTGAAGATGTTTCCTTGCTCTTGTCATCCCTACGTAGAGCAGTCTTCTCTCTTCCTCCACGTCTGTATCAAGCGACGCTTTTCTGTGCGGTATAATATCCTCATTAACATCCGGGAGAAAGACCCTGTCAAACTCGAGTCCCTTGGAGCCGTGAAGCGTTGCTAGAAGGACTGCGTCCTCATCAGTATCACGCTTTCTCCTCTGTTCTTCAAGGGCAGCCCTGTATTCCTCTATATGCGCTTCCCAGGCAGCAGCTGTCCTGTAGCTTCTGCTGCTCTCCTGCAGCTCATCCAGAATATCAAACAGTTCATCTTCCTTTATTTTTCGTTCTCTGGCGTATTCCTTCAGGAAACGGTCATATTCGATCCCATGCCGGATGTAGTTGATAGCCGCAAAAGGAGTCATCCGTTTCAGAGCCAGCAGCTCCTCTTCCATCTGATCGATCCTGTCGATCATCCATGGCTTATCATCATACCATGCGCGCAGTGAATCAAACGATATCACAGCCTGATCCAGGCAGGACCGGCTCAGATACCTCAGCGGCCGGTTCATGATCTGCAGAAGATCCTTTCTGTCCCGTCCGCCCTGTCCGAGCCGCAGATAGGCAAAAATATCTCTGGCGATCCAGTGATCATAGAGACTCGGGACCGTATCCCTGAGAATAACGGGAATCTGGTATTCCATGAGCTTTTCAGCAATATAGCGGCCGCCCGTATTCGTGCGTGTAAGAACAGCCATAGCCGAGAGGGTCTCACCAGACTGCGCGGCGCGGCGGATCATTTCGATCATATACCGCGCCTGGGTATCCTGATTTCTGAACTTCCGTACGCAGACAGGAGCTCCCTGTTCTCCAGTACACCGGATCTTTTTGTCATAGCGTTTACTGTTATCCCGGATCACTGTCTGGGCTGCATTTACAATGGCTCTCGTTGAACGAAAATTTTCCTCCAGGACCGTCACACACGCATCCGGGTAATCAGAAGCAAACCCCAGCATGATCTCAGGTTTTGCTCCCCGGAACCTGTAGATCGACTGGTCATCATCTCCGACGATGAAAAGATGGTTTTCCGGGAGAGCAAGCATCTGTACGATCTCATACTGCAGACGGTTGATATCCTGGAATTCATCGATCAGGATATACCGGAAACGCTTCTGCCATGCCTCAAGAATATCCTTCCTCTGCGAGAAAAGCTCATAGCAGTAAACCATCATATCATCAAAGTCAAGCCGTCCCGCCTCTCTTATCCTTCTCTCATACTCTTCGAAGATCTTCCGGAAAAGTTCGTCGGAACATACGCCGGAATAAAAATGCTCCAGCGGAACGCGTTCATTCTTGACGACGGATATCTCGGCAGCGATCTGGCGGATCATTTCCCTCTCGTCATCATAAGACAGCAGGTATTTATTGATCAGGTCAGAGAGCATGCTGAACTGTTCTTCCTCTTTCAGTATGCTTGAGGCGGTAAAATGATAGGAAGCCTGCAGTATCCTGAAAAAAACTGCATGAAAAGTACCGAAGGTGACTCCCGTTGCATTTCTGTTCATCCTGCGCAGGAACCGGTCCCTCATCTGGACCGCGGCTGCTTTTGTGAACGTAATGACCAGGATCTCCTCCGGTTTTACTTGCATCTGCTCGATCAGATATTGTATGCGGTTAACAATAACGAATGTCTTTCCGGAACCTGGGCCGGCAAGTACCATAGCCGGCCCGGTTCCCATCGTAATAGCCTGTAGCTGCGATTTACTGGGCTGCATTCAGTTTTTCGATGGCAGCAGCGATTCTGCCAAGAGATTCTTCCTTTCCGAGTACTTCCATGATCTCCGTTGCTCCGGCGGGCGTAACTGCCTTGCCCGAGAGGGCGATTCTTACAGGCCAGACAACAAATCCGACTTTTACTCCTTCCTCCTCAGAGTAGTTCCGGAGTACGCCATAGAGGTCGTCGTTCGTATAGGACTCCGTCTGCTCAAACACGGGAAGAAGGTCCTGCAGTACCTTCAGGGCCTTTTCAGGCGTTACCTTCCACTTTTTGTTTGCAAACAGCGAGACATCATAATCCGGAAGTTCCTTAAAGAAATCAACCTGTTCGGCAATATCCGGGAATACTTCGATCCTGGTGCGGACCATGGCAGCGATCTTGCGCAGATCCAGCCCGGTTCCGAGCGCCTCCTCAAGATACGGGCGCGCCAGTTCATAGAAGCGTTCCTCATCCATTGCCTTGAGGTATTCTCCGTTCATCCACTTCAGCTTCTGGATGTCAAAAACGGCAGGGGACTTGCTCATATGATGATAATCAAACGCCTCAACCAGTTCCTCCAGTGAGAATATCTCACGGTTATCTGTCGGGCACCAGCCGAGCAGAGCCACATAATTGACGATCGCTTCCGGAATAAAGCCCTGATCCAGAAGATCCTCGAAGGAAGAATGGCCGGAGCGTTTGCTCAGCTTTCTGTGCTCTTCGTCTGTGATCAGAGGACAGTGGATATAGATCGGCACCTCCCATCCGAACGCATCGTACAGGCGGTTATACTTCGGTGAGGAAGAAAGATATTCGTTGCCCCGCACGACATGAGTGATGCCCATCGTATGATCATCAACAACATTGGCAAAATTGTATGTCGGGAAACCATCGGATTTGATCAGGATCATATCATCCAGTTCGCTGTTGGGCACCTCGATCTCACCGTATACTTCATCTACGAACTTTGTTGTTCCTTCGTTGGGCGTGTTCTGGCGGATAACATAGGGCTTGCCGGCGGCAAGATTCGCCTCGATCTCCTCTTTTGAAAGGTGCAGGCAGTGTTTATCGTAAACAACGATCTCCTTGCCGTCGATATTCTGCTTCAGCCCCTCAAGCCTCTCTTTTGTGCAGAAGCAGTAATACGCCTGTCCTTTATCGATCAGCATTTTCGCGTATTTCGCATATATGCCTGCCTTCTGGCGTTCACTCTGGACATAGGGTCCCACGCCGCCATCCTTATCCGGGCCTTCATCATAGGTAAGGCCGGCTTTCTGAAGCGTTCTGTTGATAATATCAACAGCGCCTTCCACAAAGCGCTCCTGGTCAGTATCTTCGATTCTGAGCATGAATGTGCCGCCTTCATGTTTAGCGATCAGATACTCATAGAGAGCCGTCCTCAGATTTCCCACATGCATGCGCCCGGTAGGGCTCGGAGCAAATCTTGTTTTTACATTTGCCATTTTGTCACGTTCCTTTCCTGCCAGAGGCAGTTTTTTTAAGACCGAAAAACTGCCCCGGAGCCCTACAGAGTCTCCAGAGCAGTCTGTGTATCCTATTGATCTTTAAGCTGAGCTTCCGGTCAGTTGTTGATCAGCTTATCTTCATTGCTCCAGCTGTAAAGCTTGCGGACCTCTTCTCCGACCTTCTCAGACATATGCTCTGCAGCTTTCTTGCGCATAGCCTGGAAATGGACCTGACCGCCTGCGGAAGACATATCCAGAAGGAAATCCTTTGCGAATGTGCCATCCTGGATGTCCGCAAGGATCTTGCGCATTGTCTTCTTAGTGTCCTCTGTGATGATCTTCGGGCCTGTGACATAGTCACCATACTCAGCTGTGTTGGAGATGGAATAACGCATGCCTGCAAAACCGGACTGATAGATCAGATCAACGATCAGCTTCATCTCATGGATGCATTCAAAATATGCATTTCTCGGATCATAACCGGCCTCAACAAGAGTCTCGAAACCAGCCTGCATCAGAGCGCATACACCGCCGCACAGAACTGCCTGCTCACCGAACAGATCTGTTTCTGTCTCTGTACGGAATGTTGTCTCAAGAAGACCAGCTCTTGCTCCACCGATCGCAAGACCATATGCAAGTGCCCTGTCAAGAGCCTTGCCGGTAGCATCCTGATGAACAGCAACGAGGCAGGGAGTTCCCTTTCCGGCAACATACTCGCTTCTGACCGTGTGGCCCGGAGCCTTCGGAGCGATCATGGTAACATCGACGAATTTCGGAGGAACGATACATCCGAAATGGATATTGAAACCATGCGCAAACATAAGCATATTGCCTTCCTCAAGGTTCGGCTCGATGTCCTGCTTGTACATGGCAGCCTGCTTCTCATCGTTGATCAGGATCATGATGATGTCAGCTTTTTTGGCAGCTTCAGCAGCCGTGTATACTTCAAAACCCTGCTCCTGTGCTCTCTTCCAGGATCTTGAGCCTTCGTACAGGCCGATGATAACGTGGCATCCGGACTCTTTCAGGTTCAGCGCATGCGCGTGTCCCTGGCTGCCATAGCCGATAATTGCGATCGTCTGTCCGTCAAGCATGGAAAGATTGCAGTCTTCCTGGTAAAAAATTCTTGCGTCCATTTGTACATCTCCTCATCAAAAAATACTTTCACAGAGTAACTTATATCTTCATGAGATGCTGTGCATCTACGTGAATCCTACAGATACCGGACGTCGTCCGAGCCTCTGCTCAGTCCGGTGATGCCGGTCCTTGCAAGCTCAAGGATCTCATAATCCTTAAGCAGCCGGATAAATGCGTCAAGCTTTGACTGATTTCCAGTCAGCTCGATGATCAGGGAATCTGTTCCGACATCCACTGTCTTGCCGCGGAACACATTTGCCATTGTGATCACGCTCTGCCTCTGATCATCTGCAACCCGTACTTTGATCAGTACGAGCTCTCTGCATACAGAGGTCTCACTTTCCAGTTCTTTTATATCTGCCACATCGATCAGCTTTGCCAGCTGTTTTCGGATCTGGTCCAGAATCTGGTCATCGCCGCTTGCAACGACTGTCATGCGCGAATACCTCGGATCAGCCGTTTCACCGACAGTCAGGCTCTCGATATTATAGCCTCTGCGGCTGAACAGACCCGCGACCCGGCTCAGTACACCGGGATTATTGTCAACAAGCAGTGAAAACACTTTTTTCATATGTCTATCCTCATTATCCAACGGATCAGCCAGCATAGAAGGAAGCTATGCTGTCAGCCACCGTTTTTGCCATGTTGTTTTTGTTCTTTTCGTAGAATGCCATGTCGTCCATGTCATCAATAAAGCATGTCTCAAGAAGCGTATAGTCAACGCCCTGCTCCGCGCACATTCTCGCGTTGCGAAGTCCGTCACTCTCAAATACACCTGTGGGTTCTCCCCAAACCTTAAACGCCTGGCCGTTATATCCCTTAGCCAGCTGGGCTACGATCTTTCTGTCCAGGGCGCGCGCCGCGCTTTTCTTATATTTGTTGATATATACGCCGACGCCGAAGAAGGAATTGTTCTTCTTTGTCTCCTTTGAGGCCTTTGCGTTAAAGTGTACCTCAAGGACAAAATCGTACTCGTAGATCTTCGGAAGATTTGAATTCTTCGCGTACTGCGCCTGAATTTTAGCCGCGTTCTTTTTGTAGTATTCGCCTTTTCCCGTCATCAGAGTGATGAAGGTCTGCGTGGAACCCGGCGCGGCAACGCTGAACGTCTTTCCGTGCTGGGTGAAAAGATTAAAGCTCATGCTGCCATTCATGTAATAATCAACATCCACCCTGCTGTCCGCTTTCAGCTGATTGTAGATGAGCGATGCAAACTCACGTGTCTTGACAGCCTCCTGCGTTCCCTTGCTGTTTCCGAGGGATGTGGCTCCTATGTCTCCCTGTCCGTGGCCCGCCACGATCAGGATCCGGGGCTTTGCGTTCTTCCTGACATATACATACTCAGGATCCGCCTTGATCACTCCTTCAGCGTCTGTAGTATAACCGTTGACAGTCTTATTGATGACCAGCTTGCCGTCAGAGCCAAAGTAATAGTACTTTCCGCCGATCAGGGTCTTTCCCTTCTGCATGACGCCGCCGTCATTAAAATAGTACTTTGCCCCGCCGATCGTCTGCCACCCGGTCTGACGCACTCCGCTGCTGTTCACGTAGTACTTTTTGCCGCTGACATTAATAAACTGCGACTTGCGGATCTTACCCAGCTTCTTGCTGTAGAAGTAATAATTCCCGTTCAGGCTCACCCAGCCGTTTTTCGCGATCTTCTTTCCGTCCGCGCCGACGATCTTTCCGTCCGGCGTTACGGCGTTCTTCATCATTCTGCCGTCCGGACCGACATAATATGTACCGCTGATCCATCTGCTGGTCAGCATATACCCCTTATTGTTGAAATAATAGCGGTTTCCGTTATAAACGGCCCAGGCCTTCGTCAGCGCCTTCCCGCGGGTCCCGAGGACATTGCTGGTACTGAAGAAATAGGTGTGCTTTGAAAGTTTCCGGAAACCGGTCTGAACAATACCATTCGCATCGAAATAATAATACTTCTTGCCGATCGCCTTAAA
>CADCOP010000338.1 GCA_902803065.1 uncultured Lachnospiraceae bacterium
GAATTAACATTTTGTCTATTTTGCACAATCCAGGGTGCATTTCATCTGCAATTATAACAAGCAAGGCTGCCGCATCAAACGATGACAAGGCAGCCTTGTTCAGAATAAATATTCATTTTTATCCAGTCATTTATCAGAACCGTCTGTGCAGCTCATCGATCATAAACGCGACCGTGATCTGCAGATCAAAATACGGATCGTTTTCCATGTCCAGCTGTTCCCTGACCTTATTGATTCTGTATCTGACGGTGTTTTTATGCATATGCATCTCATCAGCCACATCCTGTATGTTTCCGCGTTTGCGCACATAACATTCCAGCGTCGCGTACAGCTGACTGTCCGTCTCCCTGTCCGACTGCATGATCCGGTCCATCATATGCTTTGTGTATCCTTCAAACCACGCATCCGTGTAATGGGGGAACAGGATACGGTAGATACCCATGTTCTCAAAAAAACGGATCGGCATATCAAACAGCTGCGCATGCATCATCGCGTACAGGCATTCTTTCATGGCGTACGGAAGTTCTTCCGGATCCTCATGAAGCGCTCCGACGCCGATCCTGTACCGGTCCGCAGGCAGGCAGAGCATATTGCTCAGGTATTTTTTGGTCGTCTCCGGCCTTTTCTCCTTATCCCCTGGGTCCGGGCCGTATCTGATCACAAAGCAGCCTTCTTTGTAATAGATCACGTTCGCTCCCAGCTGGTAACATTTGCGGTAATCACGGATCATTCCATCCTCGTTGCGGACTTTACAGAAATAGATCCGGTATTTTTCGGTTCTCTTTGTCAGGATGTCCCGATTGAGTTCCCTCTCCCCTTTGACATCCAGCTCGCCATTCAGATACAGCGCGATCCTGTGTTCCATCCAGTCGAGGCTCTTTCGCTCCGAGATCAGGCTATTCAGTGATACAACAATATCTTCAAAATAGGCATCGTCCCGTCCAAACATAAAGATCGGGAGCGCATGCTCATCTGCATATGCAAGGACATCCTCCGGCAGATGATCGTAGCAGACATCCTTGACGGCCAGCGCGCTGACCTGATAACCGCAGAGCTCCCGGATCGTCGGCAGCAGAAGCTCCGGATGCCCCTTCGCGAACAGCAGGCTCGTCAGCACAAAATCGTATTTGCGGAAGCCCCATTTCCGGGGTTTCTGCTCATCCTGAAGCGCGAACTCATAATCCAGTATCCCTATCTTTTCTATCACGTTCGAAAGACCCGACGCTCCCGCCACCAGGCGGAATGCCTGAAATTCTTTCAATGCGCATACTTCCCTGACTGTAATCCCCATGATCCGCTCCTTTCTCCGCCGCTCAGCTTTGATCGCAGATGGCAAGAAACTCCCGCATGATGCGGCTCACATATCTTCCTTTTTTCCAGAAAAACCGTATCATACGCCGGCTGTACTTCTCCGGCAGGCGGTAAAAGCATACATCCCCCATCTGCGCAGACGCGAGGATCAGCGTATCGCTCACAAACGAGATGCCGGCGCCGCTGCAGGTCACGTGGAATGCCGTCATCTGCTGGTCCAGTTCAAACAGGACAGATGGCTTCAGACCATTTGCCTTCAGAACCGCCTCCGCGCGCTCACGCGTATCGTTCGCCGGGCGCAGAAGTATGAACTGCTCCCCCCGGAATTCATCCATTGGCACGGCAGGAGGCATCCCGTCTGGCGCCAGAAGCTGCTCCCTTGTTATTTCATACTCCCTCAGTTTTTCATTCACCGGATTCACGGCAGGTACGGCAAGCAGCAGATGTTCCTCCCTGTAAAGCTTATCATCAAACATGTCCGGCTGCCGGGCACAGTTATCAAGCATAAGATCAATCCGCCCGTCCTGAAGCATCTCACGCAGGACAGCGGAATTTTCTTCAACCAGCCGGATCGTTACCGCCGGGAACCTCTCCTGAAACTGCCGGATCAGAGACGGCAGGACAAGCGCTGAGAACAGACTGCTGCCGCCGACAGTCAGCGTGCCGGTCTTCAGTCCCTCCCAGTCGCTGATGTACTCTCTGAATTCCTCCTCAGCAGCCATCATCTTCTCAACTGCTTCGATATATTTTTCCCCGCACTCCGTCAGGCTGAGAGGTTTTGTGCTCCTGTCAAACAAAGGCGCTCCGACCTTTTCCTCCACCCTGCGCACGCTGGCGCTCAGCGAAGGCTGTGAGATGTACATTTCCTTCGCGGCTTTGGAAAAGCTCTGCTCTTTAAATACTTTGTAGATATATTCCTTACCCTGAAACATCTCCCGCCCCTGCTCCTTTCGAAGCTTCTTCCTTATAAGAATCAATTTTCCATAACTCAAAAGTTATATCAAATATACGATATTTTGCATTTGTTTTCAATCCGCAAATGTACCATACTGCAATCAGAGAGAAAACATCCGCAAGCCCAATGGATCAGGCAGTCTCAATGGCCGGATCCAAATCAACAGATACGGCGGGATGAGCCGATAAAACTATATCAGGGAGGTTCAGTATATGAGTACACAGACCTATCGCAAGGAAAAAGATTCTGTCGGAACAAAGGATGTTCCTGAAGAGGTTTATTACGGAGTCCAGTCGCTGCGGGCGGCTGAGAACTTTCATATCACGGGGCTGAGCATGCATCCGGAGATCATCAACAGCCTTGCCTACATCAAGAAAGCCGCGGCGATCACCAACTGCGAGATCGGGCTTCTGGAAAAGCGCAAGGCCAGCGCAATCGTGCGGGCTTGCGATGAGATCCTTGCGGGCAAGCTCCACAAGGAATTTATTGTAGATCCTATCCAGGGAGGTGCCGGAACTTCGCTGAATATGAACGCCAACGAAGTCATTGCCAACCGGGCCATTGAGCTCCTCGGCGGTAAAAAGGGCGACTACAGTATCGTTCATCCCAACGATGA
>CADCOP010000339.1 GCA_902803065.1 uncultured Lachnospiraceae bacterium
GCAGATGCACGGATGTCCCATGCCAGCTGGCTGAAGATCGACCTGTTTACAAGGCTTTCACGCTCTGATTTCCGCATGCGTTTCCGGCTGAAGGACGCGGATATGCAGTACATTCTGGAAAAGGGAACGGATACGATCCGCAGGCACGCCGCGGATTTTGTCAGAAAGAGGCTGGCTCCGGCAGAGCCGGCAAATGATGGAAAGCAGACGCCCATGCGCGGCGCGCCGGCGGGACATCCCATCTTTCTGGGGCAGCACGCGACGGGGACCTGCTGCAGAGGATGCCTTGAAAAATGGCACGGGATACCGAAAGGGCGGGCGCTGACGGAAGAGGAGCAGGAATACATCGTAAATGTGCTGATGGAATGGATCCGGAGGCAGATGGGTAATCCCTCTTGACAATAAATGAATGAACGTTTATTATTAACTCAGATACAGAACCAGCAGCCCGGAGGCAGATACCATGAGAATGAAGGATGACGATAAACAGCAGAGGATCAAACAGGCGGTCATGAAACTGATCCTTGAGGAAGGCTTCGCCGGAACTTCCATCTCAAAGATCGCCAGGCTGGCCGGGGTCTCGCCGGCTACGGTCTACATCTACTATGAAAACAAGGAAGAGATGCTGAAGGATATTTATACGGAGTATTCCGGGGATATCTTCAGCTACCTGGTCAGGTGTGTGGACGCCGGGATGCCTGCCGGCTATTTCATTGACACGTTGATGCGCAACTATTATTCCTACATCAGCGAGCATGAAGAGATCTACAGCTTTGTCGATCAGTTCTCTCACTGCCCGGCGCTGGCCTGCCAGTGCGGCATCCGGTCCGGCATGTGCGAGCTGTTTGATCTGCTGGATGAGCGGAAACGCCGGGGTGAGATCTGCGCCTGCAGCGATGAGAATATCGTGGCGCTGATGTTTTATCCGGTAAAGGCGATCGCCATGGAGCATCATGTCAGCGAAAGCCATAAAGAAGAACGTCTGGCGGAAATGATCCGGATGATCCAGCAGGCATTGCTGTTGTAAGAGACTGGCAAAATGGAGTGCGTAAAGGCACTCTTTTTTCCGAAACATAATTAAACGAACATTCATTTTAATGCGTTCAATACTTTTCCGCGCGGGGATTTTTTGGGAAACTCGCTGCACGCAGGTATGGAACGCTGGTACGTTGAGAAGGAGGAATACATATGCAGGAGCAGACGATGCAGAAGGCAGTCATCCTTCCTGTTTCCGATACGCTGATCCTTCCGCGCGCGGGCGCTTATGTGCCTGTGTCGGAGATGAGCAAGCTGTACCGGGATTATCTGGAAAATCCCGGGGTCGTCCATATTGCGGTCCCGCTGCGGAAGGGCGGAGATGGCAGCCGGGAAGAGGATTATCATTCGATGGGCGTGACATTTACGCTTAAAAATTTCCGCGAGACGGAGAAGGGGATCCTTCTTGAGATCGATACCCTGGAAAGAGTCAGGGTCATGAATTTCGATTTTTCCTACGGGATTTCTTTTGCGGATCATCATCCGCAGCCGGACCGCCTGGACCTGGACGCGCAGATGCAGGAACAGATGCTTTCGTACATGAAAGATATCGTGAAGGACATCAGCAGCCGGTTCCGGGGCGCGGAGCAGTACACAAAAGCGCTGGACAATATCCATGACGTGGATGCCATGATCGTATGGCTGTCCCGGTATATTCCCATGAGTGCGGACAAGAAATATGAATTTCTGGAGATCGATTCCCTGCGGGAGAGGAGCTTGCATTTTCTTGACGTGCTCCTGAAACAGCGGGAGGCTCTGGACTGGAACATTGAGCTGAACGAGAGGATCTCCGATCAGAACAACAAGTATTACCGGAAGCAGATCCTGCGGGAACAGATGAAGGCGATCCAGGAAGAGCTGGGAGAGGAAGAAGGCGGGAGCGCCGGGAAAAAGGATTATAAGAAGAGAATTGAGGAAGCCGGTATGCCGGAGGAAGTCAGGGAGGCGGCTCTCGAAGAGCTCTCTAAGATGAATTCCCAGCAGCAGGGCAGCCCTGAGATCTCCGTGATCCAGAATCATCTGGACTTTATGCTCGCGCTGCCGTGGAAGCATGAGAAAACGGAGGATCCTGACCTTGTAAAGGCGCGGCAGATCCTGAACGAGGACCATTACGGGCTTGAAAAGGTAAAGAAACGGATCCTGGAGCATCTGGCCGTCATGAAGCTGCGGAAGGATAATAAAGGATCCATCCTGCTCCTTGTAGGCCCGCCCGGAACCGGCAAGACCAGTCTTGGCAGGAGCATTGCAAGAGCCCTCGACAGAAAATATGTGCGGCTGAGCCTGGGAGGCATCCGGGACGAATCCGAGATCCGAGGACACAGAAGGACGTATGTGGGCGCCATGCCGGGACGGATCCTGAATGGCATGAAGCAGGCCGGGACGACCAATCCGGTCATGGTGCTGGATGAGGTGGACAAGCTGATGGCAGGAGGCTTCTCGGGCGATCCGTCCGCGGCGCTGCTGGAAGTACTCGATCCGGAGCAGAACAGTACCTTCACCGACCATTATCTTGATCTTCCCTATGATCTGAGCGAAGTCTTCTTTATTGCCACGGCAAATACGATCGATACCATACCGGGACCGCTGCTTGACCGCATGGAGGTCATCTCCATCTCCAGCTACACCGAGGCCGAAAAGTATCACATCGCGGCGGAGCATCTGCTTCCGGAAGTCCTGGAGGAAACAGGTCTTTCAAAGGACCAGATCGAGATCCCCGAGGATGTGCTCCGCGCTGTCATCACGGATTATACCCGGGAAGGAGGCGTCCGAGGCCTGAAAAAACAGCTGCTCGCCATCGCCCGGAGCGTATCCGCAGAGCTTGTGACCGGAACGGCGGAGCTCCCCAGAGTGATCCGGAAAGAAGAGCTGGAGGAGCTGACGGGGCACAGGCCTGCCTTCCATGACAAGACAGGAGTGGATAATCCTCCGGGAGTCGTGACCGGACTTGCCTGGACGGCGGTAGGAGGCGAGATCCTGTTTATCGAGACCCAGGATATGCCGGGAAGCGGACAGGTGATCCTGACCGGTCAGCTGGGAGATGTGATGCAGGAATCCGCGAGGATCTCCCTGAGCCTCCTGAAATCCAGGCTGCCGCTGAGCACGGTGAACTTCAAAGAGCGGGATGTGCACATCCACGTCCCGTCCGGGGCGGTCCCCAAAGATGGACCATCCGCCGGGATCACCATCTTCACCGCCCTGGCATCCCTTTTCACGGGACACAAAGTGGATCCGCACCTTGCCATGACCGGTGAGATCACGCTCCGCGGAGCGGTTATGCCCATCGGCGGGCTCAAGGAAAAGCTTCTGGCCGCGCTGCGCGCAGGAATCACGAAAGCGCTGATCCCGAAGGATAATGAAGCAGATCTTCGGGAAGTGCCGGATGAGGTAAAGGAAAAGATGACCATCATCCCGGTGGCGACCGTGGAAGATGTGCTGCGGGAGACGATCGGGATCAGCCTTCCGAAAATGGAGCACATGCTTTACAATGGAGCCCCCGGTGCGCTTCGCAGCGATCTGACACAGAACTGACCCCGAAAACCGCACCCGGGAACAGGCTTCATGAAACTGCGGGGAA
>CADCOP010000340.1 GCA_902803065.1 uncultured Lachnospiraceae bacterium
GTTCAAGGCTCACGAGAGAGAGATCCTTCTCGCTGAGATCAGGAACGATGAGAAGATGGCCGGAAAGCCGGAGAAGGTTATTCTCGGCGCTGTTGAAGGTCGTCTGAACAAGGAGCTCAAAGAAGTATGCCTGCTTGATCAGGTCTATGTAAAGGCTGAGGATGGAAAGCAGACAGTTGCCAAGTATGTTGACCAGGTCGCAAAAGAGAATGGCGCTAAGATCACCATCAAAGGCTTTGTCCGTTTCGAGACCGGTGAAGGAATCGAGAAGAGACATGACGACTTCGCGGCAGAAGTAGCAGCACAGGTAGGCGGTTCCAACTAAGCCGTTCGCAGCGCTCCGCGCGGAAACGATAAATGAGTAAAAGGGAGTAGCCGGCAGCGCAGGCTGCGGTCTTCTCGTCAGTACGGCGGACAACCGCCCGGGAAGACCTAAGGTTGACAGACCAACAGCGAGACTTTTACTGCAGTATCTGATACTGCAGTAAAAGTCTCTTTTTTATGTAAACTTTTATGTAAACCGGCGCATCAGCATGGTTGAAGGCGCCGCATGGAAAAATCTGATGGAGGATATAAATCGATGGAACAGTTACTCAGCCTGTTCGGCAATATCGGAAACCTGACATGGCAGATGGTGGTCATGTGGCTGATCGGAGGACTTCTGATATGGCTTGGCATCAATAAAAAAATGGAGCCGACGCTTCTGATCCCGATGGGGTTTGGAGCCATTCTGGTCAATCTGCCGCTTTCGGGGGCAGTGACACAGCTTGTTGAAGAAGCAGTGGAGGAAGGGCCTCTTGACATCCTGTTTAACGCAGGTATTTCCAATGAATTGTTCCTTCTGCTTCTGTTCATAGGTATCGGGGCAATGATCGATTTCACGCCTCTCCTCGCAGATCCCTTTATGATGCTTTTCGGAGCAGCAGCCCAGTTTGGAATCTTCTTTACGCTGAGTCTTTCAACGCTGTTCGGTTTCAGCCTTCAGGATGCTGCTTCCGTCGGCATCATCGGCGCTGCGGATGGCCCGACTTCCATTTTCGTGGCGAATTACTACGGATCAAAATATCTGGGTGCGATCATCGTTGCCGCTTATTCTTACATGGCGCTTGTACCGATCATCCAGCCGCCGGTGATCCGGCTCCTGACGTCGGAGAAGGAGAGACGCATCCATATGGAATATAATCCGAGGAGCGTTTCTCGGACAGCCAAGATCCTTTTCCCCATCTGCATTACGATCGTGGCAGGCCTCATTGCGCCTCGTTCTGTCGCTCTTGTAGGCTTTCTGATGTTCGGCAATCTGATCCGCGAGTGCGGAGCACTGGATTCACTCTCTGAGACGGCCCAGAATATCATGGCAAATCTTGTGACGCTGATCCTTGGAATCACCGTTTCCTCTCAGATGCGGGCGGAGAGCTTCCTGAACAGGGAGACCATCTTCATTCTTGTGCTTGGACTTGCTGCTTTTATCTTTGATACGGCGGGAGGCGTCATTTTCGCCAAGGTGCTGAACCTGTTCTCAAAACGGAAGATCAATCCGATGATCGGAGCCTGCGGGATCTCCGCGTTTCCGATGTCTGCGCGGGTAGTTACGCAGATGGCCCTCAAAGAAGATCCTTCGAATATTCTGATCATGCAGGCAACGGGAGTCAATGTATCCGGACAGATCGCTTCGGTCATTGCGGGCGGACTCATCCTGTCACTGATCGCGAGATGATCATTTCATGACAGTGTAATTCGGCCGACGGCTGCGGGGGGTAAACAAGTACCTGCCAGTCCTCTGCCGTGGGACTGTATGAATGAAGGGTAAGCCGCCCGCCTGCCGCAGGCGGCAGAAAGGATATAAAAATGATAACAATATTTACAGAATCATTAAAAATTATGGGATACGGTATGCTTGGCATTTTTGCTGTCGCAGCTGTTCTTATACTGGTGATGAGCCTTCTTACGGCCTTATTTCCACCCGAAAAAGACCATGAGTAAAGACGGCCTGTTGACAAATATTATAAATTGCTATATAGTAACAGAGAAGTTACGAAAATGTTAATGATATGATGATATTTGTTTCACAACAGGTCAAAGGTATGAAAAACATTTGTCAGAAAACTCGTAAAATATTATTCCTTTTGTTTACTATACTGCTTCTCACATCTTCGGCTCTCACAGCACAGGCAGCTGCTTCTCAGAGTATCACAAAGCAGGCAAAATCCCTTTCCGGCACATTCGTCAAAGACTCCAAAGGCATCAGGTATAAGCTTACAAGCGGAAAATATGCTAAAAGTATGTGGCTGCTGGCGGACGGAGAAGTCTACAGACTGAAATCAAACGGCTATGTAAGGCTTGGGTGGTTCAAATTCAAAGGAAAATATTACTATTCTGACAAAAAGACAGGTTCACTGGAGTACAGCAAATTCGTTACGATCAACAATAAGACTTATTATCTGAAAAATGATGGTACCCGTGCTTCTAAAATATGGGTCAGACTGGGAGGAAAGTATTACTATTTCAATAAATCCGGAGTTCTGCAGAAGAACAAAATGTTCAGTGTAGGAAAGAATTACTATTACGCTTCTGCTTCCGGAGTAAGACTGGAGAGCAGTTTCATGAAGATCTCCGGTAAGACATATTATTTTAATGCTTCCGGAATCCGTGTCCAGGGCAAATGGGTCAAGATCGGCGGTAACTATTATTACTTTGCCCCGAAGACCGGTGTTATGGCAAAGAACACATGGGTCGGGGACTACTATGCGGGCAGTGACGGCGCCAGGCTGACAAACTGCAAAGTCGGAGCATACACTCTTGGCGCGGACGGGAAAAAGACAACGGCGTCTGTTTCGTCATCACAGACATCCGGCAAGGTCCTTTTTGTCGGTGATTCGAGAACGGTCGGCATGAAGAACAGCGTGTCTGCATCATCCAGGGTTTCCTTTACGGCAAAGGTCTCCATGGGTTATTCGTGGCTCATTGGCACCGCGGACACAACGATCAAAGCTGCTCTGAAAAAGAACCCGTCCATGACAGTTGTGTTCGGACTGGGCGTGAATGACCTGGGCAATATTCATTCCTATATCAGCTACTATAATAAGCTGATCAGGAGTTATCCGGATGCGGAGTTTGTATTCCTTGCAGTCAATCCGATCACTTATTCGAATGCGTATATCAGCAATTCCAAGATCGCTGCTTTCAATAAAATGCTTAAGAATGCTTTCGGATCGAGATATCTGGATACAAATACATGGATGACGAAGAACGGCTTCTCGACAGTAGACGGACTTCATTATACAACGGAAACCTATAAGAAACTGTATTCTTATATTATGAAAAACATCTGAATTATGAGAA
>CADCOP010000341.1 GCA_902803065.1 uncultured Lachnospiraceae bacterium
AGTAACCGGTTACTTGTTGTTTTTCTGGTGCATTTCAGTTATACTCACTATGTATATAAAAAAGTCGCGCCGTTTTAAATGTATGTACATTTTGACGAAGCCCGATCTGTTGTATAACTTTTCTCAGTCAGACAGCATAATAACCAAACACCAGACCGCTCAGGAGTTCATATGGGCAGCAAAAAAGTAACTTTTGACGACATTGCCCGGCATACCGGGTTTTCAAAGACGACGATCTCCAGGTTTTTCAATAATCCGGGATCACTGACCCGTAAAAACCAGGAGATCATAAGAAAAGCTCTTAAAGAGCTGAATTATAAGGAAAACAAGGTGGCTCAGATCCTCGCCACCGGCGAGACCGATTTTGTAGGCATTCTGGTTCCGAACCTGATGCTTCATTATTATTCTGAAATGCTCAACCAGATCCTGCTGACCTATCCGGAGTACGGTTACAAATATATCGTATTCGTGGGAAGCGAGGATCCGCAGGTCGAACAGGATTACATCCAGAAGCTTCTCTCCTACCAGATCGCGGGGCTGATCGTGATGAGCCACAGCACTCCTTCCGCTCAGCTTGCCGCCCTGTCCATCCCCATCGTCAGCATCGAGCGGGAGGACATACACATCTGCAGCGTAAACAGTGACAACTACACAGGCGCGCTTCTGGCAACGGAGCTTCTGCAGAAGAACGGCTGCGACATCTTCATCCATATTAACACGCCGACCCCGATCACCCGGCCCGCCTATCAGCGCATCAACGGTTTTCGCGATTACTGCACTGAGCGGGGACTGCGCCATGAGTTGTTCATCCGCGAGACGGGGACTTCCGCCTCATCGATCACAGCTGCCATGCTGGAGCTGTTCAATGAGATCGAGAACAGATATCCCGGGCAGAAAAAAGGCATCTTTTTCTCGGATGATACCCGGGCAAATGCCTTCCTGAATGTACTGCTGCGAAAATACCATGTTCTTCCGGAAGAGTACCGGCTCGTCGGCTTTGACAACTCTCCGATTGCTGAGCAGGCGGTGTATCCGATCTCTACGGTCGGCCAGCAGATCAGGCTGATCGCGCACGAGACGGTTGCCCTTCTTCACGAGAAGATCCTCGAATACCGCAGCGGAGCGGACTGGTCCGCGCCACCCGTCCACAGGGTCATTACCCCCATGCTCTACCCGCGGGCAACTACGGATGACGGCGGACAGTGATCCCGATGTTATTTAACAGAAAATACTAAAGGAGGATAAAACAAATGAAATTTTACAGATGTGCAAAATGCGGAAAAATGATTGGTATGATTCAGTCGTCTCCCTGTCCGACCATGTGCTGCGGTGAGGCAATGGAAGAGCTCACGCCAAATACAATGGATGCCGCAGTCGAAAAACATGTTCCCGTTGTGGAGATCAGCGGAAACACGGTCACTGTAACCGTTGGCTCTGCAGAGCATCCCATGCTCGAAAAGCACTACATTCAGTGGATCGCCCTGGAAACAAAGCAGGGCATGCAGAGAAAGCCGCTTGTTCCGGACACCAGACCTCAGGCCGTATTCGCCGTAGCCGGGGGCGACGAGCCCGTTGCGGCTTATGAGTACTGCAACCTGCACGGGCTGTGGAAAGCAGATATCTGACATATGAACGATCCGCATCAAAAAGGCTGCCGCGCTTAGTATTTTCACTTTGCGCGGCAGCCTTTTTCACTGTCTGGTCCATAACATGTTATGTTATTTTTCCATATCTGCAGAGAAGCTCTTCGGTGATCCCGACGAGCTCGTACACCATGGCGTCGCAGTGCGGCTTTTTCTCAAGTCCTTTCTGCGCGTTGATCCGCAGCAGGTCGGCGCAGTCCAGAAATCCTTCATGATTGTCCCTGACCCGCCTGTATATCTCTTTAAGCATTGCGACCTCGTCAAGTCCGGCTAGTCCCAGTACCATAAGAGCGCCGGTCACTGCGCCGCAGGTTGCTGCCATCTTCATACCGCCGCCGAAATTGGCAGCCATCCGGTACATTGTATCCTCGTCAAGTCCGACCACATCCGCGAACGGCACTGTGACAGACTGCGCGCAGTTGTAGTGGATCTCCGTGATGGCCCTCAGTTCCTCCGCTTTCAATAAATATCTGCTTTTGCTCATAATCTGTTCTCTCCTTTGTTTATCTTACCATATCACCAATTCACGGAGGGCGTCAATTGCCGGAGCCTGAAAAGGGGTATCCCGCCCCTGCGGAATACCCCCCAGCTTTCTTATTTCTGTTCTGTGAAACTTGCTTTACCTGTTATTCGTTATCAGCTGTTACAGCCTTGGCTGCCGTACGTCCGGATACGAAGATCTCAACGATCGCGTTTCCGCCGAGACGGTTTCCGCCGTGGATGCCGCCGGTAACTTCGCCAGCTGCGTACAGGCCGGGGATTACATCGCCGTTGGTGTCAAGGACATGACGCTCTGTGTCAACTTTTACGCCGCCCATGGTATGATGCGTACTCGGAGCCATCAGACGGATGGTCATAGTCGTACCTTCCAGATCATAGGTGTCAATGTTGTATGTGCCGTCCTCATTTTTCTCAACATTACCAACTGTGCGGGAAGCAATTGCTTTCGGCGCATCCGGAAACTCTCCGCCGGTCATGACTGCCATATCATAGTCGCGGATGGACTGGATGACAGTTTCCGGATCAGCTTCGATTCCAAGCTCCTCAAACAGCTCCGGAAGCTCAGCGATCGTGCGGCGATAGTAACGGCCTTCATAGTCGCCATCAGCCAGCTGCATCGGAGCCGGCATCATCTGCTCAACGTTGTAGAACTCAAGGAATACTCCCTTCGTGCCATTGACTTCGATACCGTTCTTAAATTCTGCCAGAGACAGAACGTCACGCTCGGAGCCCTCGTCAACGAAACGTTTACCTGTAACAGGATTGATCCAGCATGCATAGTTTCCGCCGCCGAATGCAAGGTTTCCGTTGTCGACCCAGGAGATCGGCATCAGCTGTGTGAAGCCCATGCCTGTGGTATCAGCGCCTGCTGCCACTGCCATGACGATACCGTCGCCCTGCTGAGAGCTGCGGTTCGTTGTCTTCGTTGCCTCGGTCAGATACTCTTCGGACCAGTAGATGTTATTTTCAAGAACCATGTCGATGTTTGCCGCAAAACCGCCGGTCGCGAGGATCACGCCCTTGGTTGCGTGAGCGGTAACTTCTGTTCCGTCATAGCGAACAGCCTTAACACCTGTTACTCTGCCGTCTTCCACGATCAGCTCGTTGGCTGTGGTGCGGAGCATGACCTGGTTTTCTTCGTTTGCCTGCAGGAATGTGGTCATCGGAGCCATGAAGTATGTGCCCCAGCGTCCGCCGTACTCTTCTGTTTCGCCGTCGCCGTCAGCATCAACGTTCGCGCCGATGAACTCGTTTTCTCTGTACCAAAGAGCTCCGATCAGAGTCGGCTGTGTATCTTCGACAAAGGTAGCGCCCATGGACTCAAGCCACGGCTTCAGATCCTGGCCGTCTTCAATAAACTGCTTGACAAGATCAACATCACCGTAGATCCACTGGCTCTTGTCAGCGCTCTGGCGAAGGCCGCCGTAATAGGTCTGGAAGATATGAAGGTTAAGCGTGGAGAACAGTGTCAGCTGGTTCTCGGGAACACCAGCGTCCAGCTGCGGCTGTGCCCAGTCAAGGTATTCCTGGATCTCAGCCTTCAGAGCCTGCAGTACCGGCAGATACTCTGCATGTACGCCGTGCTTGGAAAGTTCCTTTGCATCACCGGCAACAAATTCATTGTCGATGTAGTAATCAGCGTCAAATTCTTCCTCGCTCCAGTCAAGGATCATCTTCAGCTCATCGATGCAGCCCTGTACGGATTTGACCTTGTTGTAGGTCTGGCCGTCAAAGCCGACACCCGTCTCAGCATCCGGATCTGCCGGATCCCATACAAGGTACGGCATAACAGACTGATACTGTCCGCCGGATACCAGCGTATTTCCGCCGACTTCCGCGTTCTTCTCGATCAGGAGAACCGTGTTTCCGTCCTCAGCCGCCTGAGCCGCTGCAGAAATACCAGCGCCGCCGCCGCCGACGATAACCACATCATAGGTTACGTCGATCGGGTCTTCAGCTGTGATCTCGATCGTATTTGTGGTAAACTGGCCTTCGTTTGTCACGCCTGCTGCCTCGGCTGCCATGTTGACCGCTTCCTTCAGGGCGCGTGTTGTGAATGTCGCTCCGGAAACGCCGTCCACGCCGGTTCCGTTTGCTTCAATGATCTGCGGGATCAGGATATCATAAGCCACTGTTCCGACATGATCTGTCTCAGCGCTCGTTACAACTTCGATGTCTGTAATATTTGTCTCGTCAAATGTGACAGACAGCTCGACCGGTCCGTTATAGCCGGCTGATGTACCGGTGTAGGTGCCTGGTGTGAATGCGAGCTCAGCAGCCTCCTCTTCGCCGCCTTCGCCGAAAGCCTGTGCAATGGCTTCTGCCGCTGCTTTCTTTACAGCGTCCGATGTGATGGTAGCGCCTGCGACACCGTCGATATCGGCAGACTGTTTTTCAAGGATCTGCGGCTGCAGAGTTTCGATCGCAGCGCCGCCGATGGCAGGAGTCTCATCCTTTCCCTCGATCACAACGTCCGTGATCTTCTCGCCATCTGTTGTTACAGTAACTGTTACATTGCCGCCAAGGCCCGGCGCTGATGCGGAGTATGTTCCCGCTTCGCCCGCGAAACCGCTGACAGTCATTGCTCCTGCAGCCAGTGCCGACAGGATAAGCATGCTCATTCTTTTTGTCATTTTGTCCCTTCCTTTCTTTTTATGAATATGCGCTTATCGGACCCGGACGCTGCATGCGCTGCCGCCGAGCCGGCTCCGTAACAAACCGATTATATCATATATATAATACTATTGTGAGTAGATAAAACTCGTTTTTTTAGTATAAATGAACAAAAACTTCCTTCTTCTGCTCCGCACAGGCCTGGTCATGACAGCGCTGCACGGGATCTCAGTACCGCATGGAAGCAACAAAGGACTGCCGCTCAAAAAAAGCGGCAGCCCCGGAATGTTTACAGCCGGTTTCCCCGGCTCATCCTTTATTATCCTTAATGTTTACCTGTTACTCAAGGCCGCCCATCTGCTTGATCGCCTTGATAGCGAATGTCAGAGTTCTTCCGCAGGCAATACCAGCCATCAGGCACGGATAATTGTTTGCGAAGAAGGAACCGGACATATC
>CADCOP010000342.1 GCA_902803065.1 uncultured Lachnospiraceae bacterium
ACCATTGTTTACAAAACGATGGAAAGAAATAGGACTGAGTGATGATGAATTGTTAGCTTTTTAGATTATGCTGCTTAAAGATCCGGAATCTGGACCTGTCATGGAAGGAACCGGGGGGATCAGGAAAGTCAGATTTCCTGTGGCAAACAGGGGAAAGAGCCATAGTATTCGCGTATGTTATACTGATTTTGCTGAGTATGAAGTGACGTATCTGATAACAGCGTTTGAGAAGAAAGAACAGGAAAATCTTACAGATGCAGAAAAAAGCGTTTTGAAGAAGCTGGTCAAAGCGTTGAAGGATGAAGCAGCAAGGCGGAGGTGATCATATGAGTGAACTATTTGACGACCTTTGTGAAGGTTTGCAACAGGCGATTGACTTCGAAAAAGGAAAGGGCAAAGCCAGGGTTAAAACATATGTACTTTCTCCTGTCAGGCATTTTGATAAAGGAGAGATTCGGAATGTAAGAATGGCAGCAGGTATGACACAGTCAGTATTTGCGGACTTTATGGGGGTTTCAAAAAAAACGGTGGAAGCATGGGAATGCGGAAGAACACACCCGACGGGATCTGCCTGCAGGCTGATGGAAGTATTGTCGGATCAAGGGATAATATCGATACCTTTCGTAAAGATAAACTGATTAGTACGCTGATCAGTAAAAGTGAGGAACCCTTCCACTACTCCTATAGAGCCCCAGAAATGCTGCTCAAAACACAGCGTTTCCGGGGTATTTATGTTGCCGGAAAATGAGGAGTGTTCCAAATAGTGTTATACGGTCAGCGCGCGAGCGATTTCTTTCTGTTTGCCGGCTCTTTCATACATATTGATTATTCGTCTGCCGTTTTCTTCTTCATATCAACTACTATATAGGTGTGGTAGATGATATGAGCAAAATAGAAACTCAAAAACCAAAATAAAAAGCAAAAACAATAGTTAAGAAACTGAAAAGATTGCAAAAAACAAAAGAACGTTTGTTGACAACTGAAGAAAAGACGAGTAGAATCTCAAATTAGCAGGAGGAAACTGAAATGACAAAAGAAGAATTACTCGATAAGTTAAATGAAATACAGGAAAGTAAGTGCGAAACACAAACGCTTGAAATAAAGGCTGCAGAGCAGGGATGCCCGAAACGTCTTTATGATACACTTTCAAGTTTTTCAAACCAGGACGATGGCGGGATTATTATTTTCGGAGTAGATGAAATAAATAATTACAGAGAGTGTGGTGTTTATGATCCTCAGGATATTCAGAAAAAGATAAATGAACAATGCCTTCAAATGGAGCCAGTTGTGAGGCCGCTTCTTACTGTAGCTGAGAAGGAAGGAAAACTATTTGTGGCTGCGGAAATTCCGGGGATCGACCTGCCTGAAAGGCCATGCTATTACCAGGGACGGGGAAGGCTAAAAGGATCCTATGTCCGTGTTGGTGATAGTGATGAACCGATGACGGAATATGAAATCTACAGTTATGAAGCATTCCGAAAAAAGTATCAGGATGATATTCGACAGGTTCCAAGGGCGTCTTTGGCGGTATTGGACGAAGAACTTCTTGAAGACTATATAAGGAGACTGAAGGCAGAAAAGCCGAATCTGAGCTCTCTTACAGATGAAATAATTTCTGAACTGATGAGCATAACAAGAGATGGAGTAGTAACACTGAGTTCAGCCCTGCTTTTCTGCAGGTATCCTCAAGCGTTTTTTCCGCAATTATGTATAACTGCTGTGGTGGTTCCCGGAAGGGAAGTTGGCGAACTGGGCGCTGCGGGGGAACGTTTCACAGATAACAGAAGGATTGAAGGAAACATTCCTGAAATGCTGGATCAGGCACTTGCTTTTGTCAAGAAGAATATGCGGACGAAAACGATCATTAATCCTGATACCGGTAAACGTGAAGATCGTACAGAGTATCCGTTAACAGCCATCACGGAAGCAATCCTGAATTCACTGGTCCACAGAGACTACAGCATACACACCGAAGGTATGCCGATCCAAATGCTTATTTTTCCGGACCGCATTGAGATACATAATCCGGGAGGAATATATGGAAGGATACGAATTGACCAGCTTGGGAAAATGCAGCCGGATACCAGAAATCCTGTACTGGTAACGGCATTGGAAGTCCTGGGGCAGACAGAAAACCGGTATTCCGGAATACCAACCATTTACCGGTCCATGCATGAATATGGGTTGAATGATCCGGTTTTTACGGATGGAAGAGGGGCTTTTACTGTAACACTTTACAATAATGAAAACGTGCACATGAGCATGGAAGAAAAAGAACTGACTAATAAAGAGGAGGAATTACTTCTGTTCCTGAGCATTCCCAGAACCAGGCAGGAGATATGTGAACATCTTGGAATTGGAACCGTCACGTATGCTATGCAGACATATATAAATCCAATGATTGAAAAAGGGCTTGTCAAATTGACAATACCGGGAAAACCAAAGAGCCAGAAGCAAAA
>CADCOP010000343.1 GCA_902803065.1 uncultured Lachnospiraceae bacterium
AATCTGCGCGCTGCTGCTTCTCGCCGTATCCGACACGACTCTTTCATACAGGGTCTTGAGCTCACTCTCAAAAGGCAGCGTTGAGGGCATCTGCCCCAGATCCTCCGGCTTCTCGCTGCGTATGATCCTGCGAAGCATGCTGCCGAACAGCCGCAGAGGCCGGAAGACCAGAAGGAAAGCGGCAGCAAGAAGAATCAGCTCCGGAACCTGCAGCAGAAATACTGCACGGATGTCTGCCCCGCGGCTTAAAAGAAAGGCGCTGCGGATAAAGATCCAGGCAAGAAGCGAGGACAGCAGGACTGCCGTCCGTTTTATAATGTTCATACCGCAGACCTCCTTTCTGAATCAGACTGGGTACCTCATACGGGCCCGTCTCATCATGCCTGCCGCATCAGACTCTGTACCCCCTGCAGGCCTGTCTCATCATGCCTGCCCTGTGCTTCAGGAATGCAGGCGGCGGTACAGGGCCGGCTTCACGCCCACCATCTTTGTGAAGATCTGACTGAAGTATCTCGAATCCTTGTATCCTACCCTGTCAGCTATGGCCGCGATCGTTTCATTCGTCTCAACGAGCATCTCTTTAGCTTTCTCCATGCGCACATGCACAAGGTATGCGCTGAAGTTCATGTCCGTCTTGTTTTTGAAAAGTACGCTGAAATAGACGGGATTGAGGCCAACGATCTCAGCGATATCCTCTAGCACGATCTTTTCGGCATAATGCTCGCTGATGTATTCCTTTGCCTGCCGGATCGGCCGGATGGACTCGCTCTCCACAGCTTCCCGGATGCTCTCAAGATACCCTCCGATCTCCGTCTTCAGGAACTGGCGGAGTCTTGTCATGGATCCGCAATGCTGGCTCAGATGACTGATGCGTGCCCTTGTCGTCTCCATCTCTTCCGTCTGCGCTGAGGTCCTTGTCAGCAGGATATCAAGCAGCTCATCCACCACATCGTAGCACTGCGAACAGTCACAGTCATCTCCGGAAAAGCCGGCAAAAATGCGGTTGATGCAGTGCTCCGTCCGCTCAATATCAAAGGTCTCCACGGCTGACCCGAACTCCTCGCTCAGCCCGTCGGTCAGCAGTTGTTCTTTTCTCTCCGCAGGAAGCGTATTCGCAAAGATCAGCCTTCCCGTCCCCTGGCGCAGGCGGTTCCCGACCGCGCGGTTCGCTTCCCGGATGGAAAAGCGGATGTCTGCAAAGCTTCTTCGCTCCGTACCTACGCCGACCGTGACTTCATACTGTTCGAATTTCAGCAGATACTCCTGAATGTCCGAAAGGATCCGGTTTACGCACATGCGCACCTTCTTCGCGGAGGCTTCCGCATAGCTCAGGAGAACATAAATGTGCAGATCCTCCTTCTCGCAGATCATCGTTTCCGAAGCGGCATCCTTCAGCCCATTCTCAATGATCTGCGTCACACGCTTCACCGTGATCTCATCCTGTTTCTGATCCGCATGCTCAAAATCCGTGTAATCCAGCTTTACATCCAGTCCCTGATAAACATCGCCGGTCAGGGAAACTCCTTCCGCGTCATCCGCCGTCCCGGTGTCCTCCTGTTCCAGAATCCGTTTCAGGAAATTCCGGTTTATGATCTGGCGGCTCTCGGAAATCGTCTGTTCCATCTCACGGGTCCTTGTGATCTGCTCTGTCTCCCTGTCGATCTTTCCCGTGACCTTCCGCAAAAGCTCATTGAGCTCATCCTCATTGATGGGTTTGAGCAGATACCCGTCGACTTCATACTGCAGCGCCTTGTGGGCATACTCAAAATCCTTATAGCCGCTGACGATGATGAATTTGATCTCCTCGTTTCCTTCCCTGGCCATACGCACAAGATCCAGGCCCGTGATTCTGGGCATGCGGATATCCGTGATCACGATATCCGGCTTTCTTTCCCGAATGAGCTCGAGCGCGTGCTGAGGATCATCCGTAACGCTCAGGCATTCCAGCCCGAATTCCTCCCAGTGTACCAGCTTCTTGATCAGCATGCCGATCCTGAATTCATCATCAACGATCAGTACCTGCCTCTTATATTCCTGCATCTTATCCCCCGCTCAAAGTGATCTGCCGCCTGCCGTGCTGTCTTCTGCAGCACTTTCCGTACTGTCTGTCTTCTGTATTGGCTGCCATCTGCTGTTGGCTGCCTTGCACTGTGAACGGCTGCCCTGCCGGCTCCCTGCCGGCAAAGCAGCCGCTCTGACTAATTCTCTGACCAATTACTTCTGAATTATATAACAGATTATATAACAGTTATGTATCCATGTATCTCCATGTATCCATTCATGTTATCAGCCGAACAGCTCATCCTCGCTCTTTACAAGCTCCTGGAATTCCTTTCCGACGATCTTCGCCATCTCCTCATCCAGTCCGACCATATATTCAGCCTCCAGCCATTCCCTTGCCATGACTCTTCCCATCTCATTTCCGATGATGAATCCGCCCATGCACAGGACGTTGGTATTATTCACGACCTTGGATCTCCATGCCTGGTATACACTCTCGCACAGCGCCGCGTATACACCTTTGTGCTTGTTGCAGATGATGCTCACGCCCATGCCTGTTCCGCAGATGGCGATGCCTCTGTCATACTCCTTGCTCTGCACTCCGCGGGCAACCTGCTTTGCGGCATCCTGATAAAAGATCGGCGCATCCGGATTGACATCCGTTACGTCATATCCGCGGCTGATCAGGTCATCCCTGATCGCCTTCTTCAGCTCCATGCCCATCTGATCCGCACCCATGATAATCTTCATTTCCATACCCTCCGTTTTTTATTAGTTTTCTTGCACTGGTTGAAACTGTAATTGCATGTATCTGAAATAAAGCACAAAACTAACTCATACACAATTGTTTAAAACATACCTTTGATAAACG
>CADCOP010000344.1 GCA_902803065.1 uncultured Lachnospiraceae bacterium
ATGTATGACTGGTGCCTGAACGGAGGCGACTATTCCCTCGTCTCCCGGACCGAACAAATGACTCCTGCGTACATGCAGATCTTTGCGGCGCCGCCGCAGTAACCAGCAGGCGTGCAAAAACCAGGGACTGCTGTAATATATCCCCCTTTCCCGGCAACCAGGAAAGAGGGACATATCACAGCAGTCCCCTTTATTTTGCAAATTATTCTTTTTTGCGTTCTATTTATCTGTCCAGTAAAATCCCCGGATTTTACAGGTTTTTTCTGTCTTTTTCGTTTCTGTCCCGGAATATATTCTGTACATCATTCTGCATTTCGTTCTAGTCCTGTCCCGTGATATAATCATGCGGTTTAAAGCTTCAAAGAAAGGAATGAAACACTATGACAAGCGCACAGATCATTATCATCGTCACGATCCTGCTCTATCTTGGATGTATGCTCATTATCGGAGCCGCGTTCAGCAAAAAGAGTTCTTCTTCCTCGGAGGATTTCTATATCGGCGGCAGAAGCCTTGGGCCGATCGTCACTGCCATGAGCGCGGAAGCCTCGGACATGAGCAGCTGGCTGCTGATGGGCCTCCCGGGACTGGCTTACCTGGCAGGCGTTGCTGAAGTCGGCTGGACTTCCATCGGCCTTGCGATCGGGACCTACCTCAACTGGCTCATCGTCGCGAAAAGGCTCCGCCGCTATTCCGCGCGTCTGGACGCCTTCACGATTCCCGACTTTTTCTCAAGAAGATACAATGACAAAAAGCATCTGCTGTCCATGGCAGCCGCCCTTGTTATCATTATCTTCTTCATTCCGTATACCGCATCAGGTTTTAAGGCTGTCGGTACACTGTTCAACAGCCTGTTCGGCGTGGAATACCACATTGCCATGGTATTCGGATCGATCATCATTATCACCTACACCGTGCTCGGCGGTTTCATGGCGGTCTCCACAACAGACCTTATGCAGAGCGTCTTCATGACGATCGCGCTGGTCATCATCGTTTTCTTCGGCATCTCCCAGGCAGGCGGTCTTGGTGCTGTCGCCGAGAATGCCGCGAAGCTTCCCGGTTATCTGAACCTGAACCAGGGATATAACGCGGCTGACGGCACGGCCGGCACCTATGGTTTCCTCAGCATCGCATCGACCCTCGCGTGGGGTCTCGGCTACTTCGGCATGCCCCACATCCTGCTGCGCTTCATGGCCATCCGACAGGAAAAAGAGCTCACTCTCTCCCGCCGCATCGCCTCCATCTGGGTCGTTCTGTCCATGGGTATTGCGGTATTCATCGGCATCATAGGCTACAGTGTTTCTGTCGCAGGCATGATCCCGATGCTTTCCTCCAGTGCCGAGTCAGAAACAGTTATTATCCGCCTTGCTGATCTGATGAGTCAGAACGGTTTCTTCTTTGCCCTCATGGCAGGTATTATCCTGGCCGGTATCCTGGCTGCCACCATGTCAACAGCCGATTCCCAGCTGCTCGCCGCATCCTCCAGCGTCTCCCAGGATCTGATGCAGGATTTCCTGGGTATCCGCCTTTCCGAGACGGGCACGATGATCGCAGCCAGAGCCACCGTCGTTGTCATCGCCCTGATCGCGCTGATCCTGGCATGGAACCCCAACAGTTCCGTATTCCGCGTCGTATCCTTTGCCTGGGCCGGCTTCGGCGCTACCTTCGGTCCCGCCATGCTTCTGGCACTGTTTGACCGCCGTTCCAACCGGCAGGGCACCCTCGCAGGCATGATCACCGGAGCCGCCATGATCTTCATCTGGAAATTCCTGATCGCTCCGATGGGCGGCGCATGGGCCATCTATGAGCTGCTCCCGGCATTCCTCATTGCCCTCATCGTCAACCTCATTGTCAGCCGGCTGACGCCCGAGGCAGAGGCAGAAGTACTCCAGGCCTACGACCAGATCTCGTCCCGATAATAATCAGGGCAGGCAGCTTTTCAGCTGACCTGCCGTTTCCATTTTCCGGACAGGAAAAAAGTCCCTCCGATCACGATGGGCATGAAGCCTGCCAGGGCGTCTCCGTACCAGAACCCTCTGCAGCCAAGCTTCAGTCCGAAACCCAGGAGCGCCGCAAGGCCGACCCTTGATATCATTCCGTCGATCAGCGCAACCAGAAGGTTCAGCTTCGAATTTCCTGACCCGTTAATGATGGAGAAGGCTCCGGACCGGGTCGCTGAGCCGTAAAAATTGAGGACGATGGGAAGGATCACGATGGCAGAGCGCTCCAGCACATCCCGGTCGCTGGTAAACATCTCGCAGAGCGCTTCCGGAAAAAGAAGCACCAGAGCAGCCACGGCAGTTGAAATAACAAATCCCGTAGCCAGGACTGCGCCGAGGATCTTCGGGACCCGGTCATATTTCCTGGCTCCGAGACACTGCCCCACCATGGAGCTTCCTGCCGTCGTGAAAGAATTGGAAACGATGCCCATCATCATGCCGGTCTTGTTGTAGATGCCTGAAAGCGCCGAAAAGATAACGCCCTCCGCGTTGATCCAGGCAGTCAGGACGATCTTCGAGATGTTGATCGCTGCCGACTGAATGGCCATGGGAATGCCGAGCTGCATCAGCGGGACAATAAGCTGCCGGTCGATCTTAAAGCTCTCCGGCCGGAAGTCAAAGCCGAACTCCTCCCTTCGCCTGTACAGATAGATGATCGAGACGATAAAGCTGACCGCCTGCCCTATGACCGTGGCCAGAGCGGCACCGAACACTTCCATGTGAAAGACGCCGACAAACAGAATATCGAGTACCGTATTCAGAACCGCGGCGACAGCAATGAACATGAAAGGTCTGCGCGAATCACCCATGCCGCGCAGGATCGCGGAAACAATATTATACCCGTAAATGAACACAAGACCGACGATACAGGTCACCATATAGTCCATCGTATAGTCATAGGATTCCGGCGGCGTATTCAGCACATTCAGGATCGGATACCGCAGCACGAAACATATGACAGCGATCGCCAGCGAAACGCCCAGCAGAAACGTAAACATGGTACCGATCAGGCGCCGCACGCTGTCCATCCGCTTCGCACCCACATACTGGGA
>CADCOP010000345.1 GCA_902803065.1 uncultured Lachnospiraceae bacterium
GAACAGCACAGGCGCTGCAAAGGCTATCGGCCTTGTTATCCCGGAACTGAACGGCAAGCTCATCGGCGCTGCACAGCGTGTTCCGACTCCGACCGGATCTACCACGATCCTTACAGCTGTTGTTGAAGGCACAGTTACAAAAGAGCAGATCAACGACGCTATGAAGGCTGCTTCCAATGAGTCCTTCGGTTACAACACAGACGAGATCGTATCCAGCGATATCGTTGGTATGAAGTATGGTTCTCTGTTCGATGCTACACAGACAATGGTTCTGCCGCTCGACAACGGAACAACACAGGTTCAGGTTGTTTCCTGGTACGATAACGAGAACTCCTACACAAGCCAGATGGTTCGTACCATCAAGCACTTCGGCAAACTGCTTGGAGCTTGATCACCAGAATCAGTTAGACTCATCGGGGGTCCGGTCTGAAAAGGACCGGACCCTTTTTTCAAGAATCATGTAAGGAGATATTACTATGGGACTGAATAAGAAATCTGTCGATGATATTAATGTTAAGGGACTGAGAGTTCTGGTCCGCTGCGATTTCAACGTACCGCTCAAAGAAGGAAAGATCACAGATGAGAACCGTCTGGTTGCAGCTCTTCCGACCATTAAGAAACTGATCGCTGACGGCGGTAAGATCATTCTCTGCTCACATCTCGGAAAGCCGAAGGGAGAGCCGAAGCCGGAGCTTTCACTTGCTCCTGTTGCAGTACGCCTTTCTGAGCTCCTCGGCCAGGAAGTCAAGTTCGCGGCTGATGACAATGTTGTCGGCGAGAACGCTAAGGCTGCTGTTGCTGCCATGAAAGACGGAGATGTCATCCTTCTTCAGAACACCCGTTACAGAGCAGAAGAGACAAAGAACGGCGAAGCATTCTCCAAAGAGCTTGCATCCCTTGCTGACGTGTTCGTAAATGACGCATTCGGAACAGCTCACCGCGCTCATTGCTCCAACGTTGGCGTTACACAGTACATCGACACCTGCGTAGTCGGTTATCTGATGCAGAAAGAGATCGATTTCCTGGGCAAGGCAGTTGAGAATCCGGTTCGTCCGTTTGTTGCTATCCTTGGCGGCGCTAAGGTTGCTGATAAGCTGAACGTTATCAACAATCTGCTTGAGAAGTGCGATACACTGATCATCGGCGGCGGAATGGCTTACACATTCCTGAAGGCAAAGGGTTATGAGATCGGCACATCTCTCGTGGATGACACGAAGGTTGAGTACTGCGCAGATATGCTTAAGAAGGCTGAGGATCTTGGAAAGCAGCTGCTTCTTCCGATCGACACAGTCGTTACATCCGAGTTCCCGAACCCGATCGATGCCGAGATCGCTACAGAAGTTTACGATTCTGACAAGCTTCCGGCTGACAAGATGGGCATGGATATCGGCCCGAAGACCATCGAGCTCTACAGCAACGCTGTTAAGACAGCCAAGACAGTTGTCTGGAACGGACCGATGGGCGTATTCGAGAACCCGATCCTCGCGGCAGGAACCAAGGCAGTTGCGGCAGCTCTGGCTGAGACAGATGCCACAACGATCATCGGCGGCGGCGATTCAGCAGCAGCAGTGAACCAGCTTGGCTATGGCGATAAGATGAGCCACATCTCCACAGGCGGCGGCGCATCCCTTGAATTCCTTGAGGGCAAGGAGCTTCCGGGCGTAGCTGCAGCTAACGACAAATAATTGTTTGAAACAACAAAAAGGAGATACGATCATGGCAAGAAGAAAAATTATCGCTGGAAACTGGAAAATGAACATGACTCCGAGCGAAGCTCTCGCTCTCGTTGAGACGCTGAAGCCCCTCGTAAACAATCCGGAAGTTGATGTTGTTTACTGTGTTCCGGCTATCGATATCGTTCCGGTAGTGGAAGCTGTTAAAGGCACGAACGTTGAGGTCGGCGCTGAGAACATGTATGTGGAAGAGAAGGGGGCCTACACAGGCGAGATCTCCCCGAACATGCTTGTTGACGCAGGCTGCAAATATGTCATCATCGGTCATTCCGAGAGACGTGAGTACTTCAAAGAGGACGACTGCTTCCTGAACAAGAAGGTCCTTAAGGCATTCGAGCATGGACTGACTCCTATTCTCTGCTGCGGTGAGAGCCTTGAGCAGAGAGAAGCAGGCGTAACGCTTGACTGGATCCGTCTGCAGATCAAGTCTGATCTGATCGGAGTAACAGCTGAGCAGGCTGCTTCCATGGTCATCGCTTATGAGCCGATCTGGGCTATCGGAACCGGAAGAACCGCAACATCTGAGCAGGCTGAGGAAGTCTGCAAGGCTATCCGTGATCTGATCGCTGAGATCTACGACACCGATACAGCTGAAAAGATCCGCATCCAGTACGGCGGTTCCATGAATGCCGGCAACTGCGCTGAGCTTCTTGCAAAGCCGGACATCGACGGCGGACTCATTGGCGGCGCTTCCCTGAAGGCTGACTTTGGAAAGATCGTCAATTACAACAAATAAAAATTTAGTAATACGGTCTGACCGCAGTATGTAAGGTAATAACAGAGCCCTGTATTTTTGTGAAACGATTTTCTCATATACAGGGCTCATTTTATTTTGCATCACCGTGCCTGTAATATGCGGCCGGACTGTATGGGAGAGAACGGGATATGCAGCACTCTTCATTAATTGTAATAAGGAGCATATATGGAGAAGAATTATCGTGCGGAACTGACAGGAGTCTTCGGAGACCCGGTTGACGGAAACCCGACAGGCGTGATGGAGGAGGCGGGCTATGAGGCTCTCGGTCTGAACTTCCGGTACATAACAATGAAAGTAACAAAGGATGATTTCCCGGATGCGATGCGTGCTGTCCGCGCGCTGCATATGAAGGGCGTGAACCTGACAATGCCGCATAAGATCGATGTGCTTCCATATCTTGACGATATTTCTCAAGCTGCGCGCATCATAGGCGCGGTCAATACGGTCACAGTCCGTGATGACGGCACAATGTTCGGAGAAAATACGGATGGAAAAGGTTTTGTCCAGGCACTTAAAAATAACGGCGAATCACCGGAAGGCAGGAACATCGTTATTCTGGGAGCCGGCGGAGCGGCAAGAGCCATATCTGTCGAGTGCGCGCTGGCCGGGGCAAAAAAACTGACCATTATTAACCGGACTTTGGAAAGAGCGAAGGAGCTCGCCGGGCTGATCGCTTCAAGGACACCGGCTGAGGCAGAATATGCTGCATGGACTGAGAATATGCCCGTTCCGGAGGATACCGGCATTCTGATCAACGCGACCTGCATAGGCCTGGCACCTGATTCAGATAACCGTCCGGACATCGATTACAGTACGATCAGACCCGGTATGGTCGTAACGGATGTTGTGTTTAATCCGGCTGATACATTATTCCTCAAAGCAGCTTCCGGGCGCGGAGCGAAAACTATCAGCGGCCTGGGCATGCTTGCGTGCCAGGGAGCACTCAACTTTACTCTCTGGACAGGAAAAGAAGCACCGCTGGATGTCCTTGAAAACAAGCTCAGGGAGGAATTCGGACAGCTGTAATGAGATGATGCTTGTATTTTCGCAAATTGGTGTTATAATATGAAAAACGTTTGAATAATTATTCAATTTGTGAATGGAGGACATCTGAATGAATAAGAAATATCTCGCACTTGTGCTTGGAGCAGTTATGGCAATGTCCATGGGAATGGCAGCAGCGGCGGAAGAGATCTCAACAGTTGCGCCGGGCAAGCTGACAGTAGGAACGAGCCCGGACTTCGCGCCGTATGAGTTCTATCACATCGATGAGGACGGTAATCCGCAGCTGGCCGGCTTTGATATCGCTCTTTCACAGAGAATAGCTGATGACCTCGGCCTTGAACTGAACATCGTTCCGATCGATTTTGACGGTATCCTTATGGAGCTGCAGAGCGGGAACATCGACCTCGGTGTTTCAGGCTTCAGCCCGAGCCCGGAGCGTGCCCAGACATTTGATTTCTCTGACCTTTATTATATGGGAGGACAGAGCTTTGTCATCCGTGCCGAGGATGCTGAGAAGTACACCGGATACGCTGATTTCGCCGGACTTCCGGTAGGCGCTCAGACCGGTTCCATTCAGTATGGCCTTGCTGAGGAGAACACTCCGGATGCAAATATCATTGGTCTTGCCAAGGTCACGGATATCGTCAGCGAGCTGATCACCGGCAAGCTGGAAGGCGCATTCATTGAGACTGCGGTTGCTGAGCAGTATGCAAAGAATTACCCGGAGATGTACATCGCATGGGAAGTTGAGTATGACACGGAAGGCTCCGCTATCGCTCTTAAAAAGGGAAATGATGCTCTTCTTGCAGCGGTCAACGGCATTATCGCAGAGGCACTCGAGGACGGTTCCATGGACACATATGTGGCAGAAGCCCAGGAACTTGCATCTGATGAGGGCAATGTGTATGAAGGCCAGCTGAATGAAGACGGAGAAATGGCTACAGAGGCTGAATAAAAACTGCTGAAGCAATACTTCGATACATATGTTTACACTGCTGCTGCATTTACGTTCACTCACAGATGCAGCAGCTTTGTTTTTATTCTCTATCGCGCAGGACTCCGAATGCGGGTCCTGATACCGGACCACAGGGGTGCAGGGAGCAGCCCGTGATCATGAAAGGCAGGAAATTATATGACTCTGAGTATTGAGAATCTGCAGAATGTACTGCGGTACGGTTCCATGTTCCGGCAGGGACTGATCGTTACCATTCTGCTGTC
>CADCOP010000346.1 GCA_902803065.1 uncultured Lachnospiraceae bacterium
GCAGGCCGCAACAATGCAATTCATCTGTTTGCGGCCGACAGCACAAGAGGTCCTGGCTCAGAATTGCAGGCCGCAACAAAGCAAATCAACTGTTTGCGGCCGACCGCACAAGAGGTCCTGGCTCCAAATAGCAGGCCGCAACTAGGCAAATCAACTGTTTGCGGCCGACCTGACAAATGGCGCAGGCCCGCAACAGCAGGCCTTTCAACGAAAAAAGCGGCCGCAACAAGGCAAAAGCCCGGTTTGCGGCCGTCTTTCATACGGAAGCCTTTCATACGGAAGCCTTTCATACGGAAGTCTTTCACACGGAAGCCTTTCCAATCGCAGGTCATATTTCTTTCGGAGAATCTTATTCTGTCCCTTCGTCTTCATACAGGTACGCGATCTCCCGGCTGATCTCGGAGAAATCAATCACCAGCTCTCCGCCCCAGATGGCTACAGGAATTTTGTCTTCAAAACCGTAGATGGCAGGGAAGGCGTCTTTCTCGAAATCGATCACCATGATCTGCCGGCTCTCCGGATCGATGACCCAGTACTCACGCACACCGGCACCGGCGTACTTGGCGGTCTTGATCTTCAGGTCCTTCTTTCTGGTGGAGGGAGAAAGTATCTCGATCACCAGGTCGGGGGCTCCGAAGCAGCAGCGCATGCGGATCTTCCGGCGGTCACATATTACGAGCAGATCCGGCTGCACCATTGTGCGGTCGTCCTCATCCAGCTGCACATCGCAGGGAGACAGAAAGACCTTACAGGGGCCTTTCCGGCTTCGCACGTATCCGGCAAAGGCCATGTAAAGTTCGCCGATAAGTTCCTGGTGAACGCTGGCCGGTGCGGACATATCGTAGAAAACACCGTCGATCAGCTCTACTCTTCGTTCGTCCGGAAGGGCGTAGTAATCCTCCAGCGTGTACTGCCCCTGCTGCTTCGCCCCGTTAGCAGCCCCGTAAGCGGCCCCGGTTTCCCGCAGGAGTTCTCCGGAATGCCCAAAACTCTGCATATCGTCATTGTTTTTTTCTGCGTCACGCAGCACTTTTTCCAGCTTCTGCAGGGTTTCATACCGCGGTGCCTGGGTCGAACCTCCCAGGACCTTCTGCACAGTACTCAGAGGCACGCCGGAAAGCGCCGCCAGCTGTTCGTTTGAATATCCAAGGATGCGTTTTCTTTCTTTCATTTCCTGTACCGTCATAAGAGCCCTCCTTTCTATATTACAAGTACAGGCTAATCCGTTTCAGAGCCTTTGTCAATCCTATATAATTCCATTATGCAGAAATCATTCCATTATTATTCCATCATCTGGCCCTTGATAGATGCGCAGCCAGGCCTGCCTGCTTAGACCTGCCGTTTAGCAGCAGCATATTTTACCTGACACTTATTCCATCAGACCGATAAAACCGGTATACAGGTTAAGACATATGAATCTGTTTCCGCATTTATCGCATAAGCCAGGCGCGGCACGGCGCGCCGTCAGAGCCGCCGAGATTGAGCGGGGCAGCGTTCAGAAAGTACATCCCATCTTCTGTTTCACTCAGACGGATCCCTTCCAGAAGGATGATCCCGCTTCCCAGCATGATCTTATGCACTGCCATTGGGGCATCTTCCGGCCCGACGGTCTGCGATTCATTGCCGAAGAGCAGTATCTTATGCTTTGCAAAGACCTCTGCCGCTTCTTCAGTGACAACAGCTTTTCCCTTTACAAGTATTCTGTTGAAGCAATCGCAGCCGGGGATGTCTGACAGAGAAGCCTGCGATCTGGCTTCGGTGATTATTGTATCCGCGTCAGACGCAGAGAGCTCTCCTTCATGAGAAGCGACATATGCGTAACCTGCAAACCTGTTCAGGCCGACCTGATCGATCGTTTCGCCGTTTTCTATGAAATGATAAGGGGCATCAACATGCGTACCGTTATGAGCACACATTTTCAGAGCAGTCAGATTGCAGGAAGCTCCTTCGCTCATCTTCTGCAGCTGTATTCTTTCCGGCGCCGGATCACCCGGAAATACACAGCATTCAAATACTTCCTGAGATATATCGTAAATATTCATAAATAAGCTCCCTTCGCATTGTTGTGGGCGGAAACTCGTCCTCCCATGCATGATCTTCCCGATGTTTTCCGATATAACCGCGGAACTGTTCCTGTGCCGGTTCTATTATAACGGATACTCCCCTTTAAGTCTCTGTGCCGGTTCTATTATAACAGATCCTCCCCTTTAAGTTTCTGCGCCGATTCTATTATATTACAACAGATACTCCCCTTTTAACGTCAGAAAAACAGCCGGGCTCCCCCGGCTGTCTGAAAAAAACATATTCCTGCATTTATCTTGCATTTATCCGATATTTTCTACGATCTTCTGTACTGCATAGCGTCCGCTGTTGCCTGCAAAGGAGATACCGATGCCGATGCCCGGATACTGTCTTGTGAATGCATTTCCGGCTACCAGCTCGCCTGAA
>CADCOP010000347.1 GCA_902803065.1 uncultured Lachnospiraceae bacterium
ATCTTCGGCACGGTAGCCTCAGAGTAAGCATACAGGATCTTTGCTCCGTGACGGATGATTCCCTTCTGCTCCTGATCGATTCCGGGCAGAAACGCCGGAACATCCACAAGTGTCAGCAGAGGAATGCGGAAGCAGTCGCAGAAACGGACAAACCGCGCGATCTTGTCGGAAGCGTTGCAGTCAATAGAACCTCCCTGGCGAAGAGGCTGGTTGGCAACGATTCCTGTTACCTGCCGGTTCAGATAGGAAAACCCTGTGATCACATTATTTGCAAAATGCTTCTGTATCTCGAACAGAGGGGCATCCTGATCCATGAGATTGTCAATGACCAGATGCATGTCATATGCCTTCCGCATATTATCCGGAACGATGTTTTCAAACGAAAGCCGCTGCTCATGACCGCGCAGAACATCCGGCCCGGGAAGTTCAGGAGGAGCAGCGTCGCATGAGGACGGAAGATAACTGAGAAGCTTCCGTATACCCCGCAGGCAGGAACGCTCATCATTATAGAGAGCGTGTGCCACACCGCTTGTGCTGCTGTGCATGGAGGCACCGCCGAGTTCTTCAAATGTAGGCCTGGTGCCGAGTGCGGCCTCGACAACATCCGGCCCTGTGATGAACATTTTGCTGATATCTCTGACAACAAATATAAAATCGCACAGAGCGGGTGAGTAGCTTGCTCCGCCGCAGCAGGGTCCCAGAATGGCGCAGATCTGGGGGATGACGCCGGAAGCACGAACGTGCCGCTGGAATATGGCTCCGTATCCGCTTAATGAATTGATGCCTTCTTCTATACGGGCGCCCCCGCTGTCATTCAGGAATATGATAGGAACCCTCATTTCGAGTGCCAGATCCTGTATATGGGCGATCTTCTGGGCATGCACGACGCCGAGTGTTCCGCCGACGACGGTGAAATCCTCCGCGACAACACAGACTCTTCTTCCGTCGATGGTTCCCCAGCCCGTATATACGCCGTCGCCGGGGGCAGACTGAGACCGGCGGAAACTGGAGGCGGATTCATCCGGTTCACGCATGCCATTGATTTCAATAAATGAGCCCTCATCCAGAAGAAACTCGATCCGCTCGGGAGCGGTCAGCTTCTCATTCTGATGCTGCTGTCTGATTTTTGCTTCACCACCGCCCTGCGCGCGCCGCAGGCGGTTCTGTTTGACCTGTTCTATACGATCATTCCACATGTGAGAGCACTCCCGGAAAAAATATTTACAAAATCATTACATAATTTTACAGAGTGTACTATACCATGACAATCCGGAGGTTTCAAGTTTTTTCCCTGCTGTATGGGCTGCGGCTTTATGTGCCGGCAGCCGGGACATTCATGCTTACGCATACCAGCAGTCGGGAGCATAAAGCAACAGAACTTTGCATATGAGGCAGCAATATGGTAGAATAAGTGAGGCCAAACCAGTTCCGGGGAGGAGTATGGGCGCAAGCCTGTATCGGAGGTGTCCGGTCTCACCAATGAACTATCCCGCGAACACGCTCCGGCTGGCGCGGCCTTTTTTGATGATCCGGCGGCCAGGACCGGCAGGACCGCTGTGCGCGGAGAATGCCCTGGTCAGAATAAGGAACGGAGGTATACGGTTTATGGAACATAAATTATACAGGTCTGACGACAACAGGCTGATCTGCGGTGTATGCGCAGGGCTTGGAGAATATTTTGACATTGATCCGACGATCATCCGTCTTGTGTTTGCAGTGCTCAGCGTGTTCGGCGGCTCGGGCATCGGTTTGTACATTCTTGCGGTCTTTATTATTCCAAAGAGGTCGTAAATATGGCTGTAACAAATCCGATCATGCGTGACCTGCGGAGCGGCGAGTTTGCCAGGGTGTATCTTCTCTACGGAGAGGAAGGATACCTGCGGAGGTTTTACAGAAACAAACTGAGGGACGCGCTGACAGAACCGGGCAATGATATCAACCTGAATATTTATAAGGGAAAGGACATCGATATCCGTGCTGTGATCGATCAGGCTGATACGATGCCGTTTTTCGCGCAGCACAGGGTGATCATCATTGAAGATTCTGAGCTTTTCTCAACAGGGGAATCGCCTCTTGCTGAATATATTCCGCGTATTCCTGATGAAACAGTCATCATATTTTCTGAGGAAAAGGTGGATAAGAGAAGTCGGCTGTTCAAGGCCTGCACGGAGCACGGCACAGCTTTTGAATGCAGGCACATGAAGGAAGAGGATCTGAGGTCCTGGATCCTTCGCAGGCTTGAGATGAAAGGGCGCCGGATCCAGAGGGAGGCGATGGACGTCTTTTTCCGCTGCATCGGGGACGACCTGGACGGAATAGAAAATGAGATCGACAAACTGGTCGATTATACACTGGGCAGGGAAGGCATTTCCGCAGACGATGTGCTTGCTGTCTGCAGCATACGCATGGAAGATCAGGTGTTTAAGATGATCGACGCGATCATTGCAAAGGACCAAAAAAGAGCCATGCGGTATTACCGTGATCTTGCAGGCCTCAGAACGCCTCCGCTCAGGATCCTCGGAGCCATGGGATCACAGTTTACGCGGCTTCTCCAGATCCGCGACCTTCGCGAGCAGGGCTATGACCGGGCGGAGATCATTTCAAGGACGGGCCTGAAGAGCTTTATTGTTAATAACGCGCTGAGCCTGACGGAGAACATTCCGCCGTCTTCCCTGAAGAAGGGCGTTGCGATATGCGCTGACGCTGACGAGAGCATTAAACGGGGAAAGCTGGGAGCTGAGATGGCATTGGAGATAGCGATCAGCGAATGCTGCAGGATACAGTGAATTCCGGCAGAAAGATACGGATAAAGATATGGATAAAAAAAGAGTACTGACATGACGGTATCAGTACTCTTTGTGTTTTTTTGATGTATATGGCTGTCCGCCTTATGCCATGGCAGCAACAGCTTTAGCAAGACGAGATACTTTTCTGGATGCATTGTTCTTATGATAAACGCCTTTTGTTGCAGCTTTATCAATAACAGAAGTAGCATTCAGCAGTGCAGCCTGTGCAGCAGCCTTATCACCGGCAGCAACAGCGGCGTCTACTTTTTTGATTGCTGTCTTGACAGAAGACTTGACAGCTTTGTTCTTTTCATATCTCTTCTTGGATACTTCTACTCTTTTCTTCGCAGACTTGATATTTGCCAACCCGTACACCTCCAGACATATCAGATTTATATTTGTGTTTCATTAAAATCGGACACGGACGTTTAATGTAAACATACTCTTGTATAATAGCTTAAACGATATTTGCTGTCAACCGAAATTTTCACGGGTCTTGTGAATTTTACGGTTTTCATATATAATGCGTTGTAAGCATCACACAGCATGACTGGCAAAGTAAACATACGGAGGAAACAGATGGCAGGAACTGATCAGAGCCATATCAGGAATTTTTGCATTATTGCCCACATTGACCACGGAAAGTCTACTCTTGCGGACCGTATTATCGAGATGACCGGCCTTCTCACGACCCGTGAGATGCAGGATCAGGTCCTTGATAATATGGATCTTGAGCGCGAGCGCGGAATCACGATCAAGGCACAGACTGTGCGAACTGTGTACACTGCGGATGACGGTCAGGAATATGTTTTTAACCTGATCGACACACCGGGGCATGTGGATTTCAATTATGAAGTGTCACGCTCGCTGGCTGCGTGTGACGGCGCCATACTTGTTGTAGACGCAGCCCAGGGCATTGAAGCTCAGACGCTCGCGAATGTTTATCTTGCCCTGGATCACGATCTGGATGTTTTTCCCGTGATCAATAAGATCGATCTTCCAAGCGCAGAACCGGAGCGGGTGATCAATGAGATCGAGGATGTCATTGGCATTGAAGCGCAGGATGCGCCGCTGATCTCAGCAAAGACCGGACAGAATGTTGAAGAGGTACTGGAGCAGATCGTTGCGAAGATTCCTGCGCCTGACGGGGATCCGGAGAAACCTCTGAAGGCACTGATCTTTGATTCTCTGTATGATTCGTATAAAGGTGTTATCGTGTTCTGCCGTATCCGGGATGGCGTTGTCCGTAAAGGAACCAGGATCCGTATGATGGCGACCGGAGCAGAAGCAGATGTCGTCGAGGTGGGATATTTCGGCGCCGGCCAGTTCATCCCGTGCGATGAGCTCTCCGCGGGCATGGTCGGATACCTGACAGCCAGCCTGAAAAATGTGAAGGATACGCGCGTGGGCGACACGGTTACTGATTCGGCAGATCCATGCAGCGAACCTCTGCCTGGTTACAAGAAGGTCAATCCGATGGTCTACTGCGGCATGTATCCTGCCGACAGCGCCAAATATGCAGACCTGAGAGATGCCCTTGAAAAACTCCAGCTCAACGATGCGTCTCTGTTTTTCGAACCGGAAACGTCGATCGCTCTCGGATTTGGCTTCCGCTGCGGTTTCCTTGGACTTCTCCACCTCGAGATCATTCAGGAGAGGCTTGAGAGAGAGTACAATCTTGATCTGGTGACGACTGCGCCAAGCGTCATCTACAAGGTGCATAAGACAGACGGAACGGTGATCGACCTGACGAATCCTTCCAATCTGCCCGATCCTTCCGAAATCGAATATATGGAAGAACCCTTTGTGAATGCGGAGATCATGGTCACTACAGAATTTCTTGGGTCCATTATGGAACTCTGCCAGGAACGCCGCGGCGTCTATGTCGGCATTGAATATATGGAAGAAACGCGTGCCCTTCTCAGATATGAGCTGCCGCTGAACGAGATCATCTATGATTTCTTTGACGCGCTGAAATCAAGGTCCAGAGGGTACGCCTCATTTGACTATGAGATCAAAGGATATGTCCGTTCGGAACTGGTCAAGCTCGATATCCTGGTCAACCGCGAGGAGGTTGACGCGCTGTCATTTATCGTATTTGCCGGAAGCGCGTATGAGAGAGGCAGGCGGATGTGCGAACGCCTTAAGGAAGAGATCCCGAGGCAGCTTTTTGAGATCCCGATCCAGGCAGCTGTCGGAGGAAAGATCATTGCCAGGGAAACCGTTAAGGCCATGCGCAAGGATGTACTTGCCAAATGCTATGGCGGTGATATATCCCGGAAGAAGAAGCTTCTGGAGAAGCAGAAGGAAGGCAAGAAGCGCATGCGTCAGGTTGGAAATGTTGAGATTCCTCAGAAGGCATTTATGAGTGTGCTGAAGCTTGATGAGAATTAAAACCGGGAAAGCAGGGACATGATGAGCGGACAGGGAGAACTCGAATTATATGTCCATATTCCTTTCTGCATAAAGAAATGCCGGTACTGTGATTTCCTCTCAGCACCGGCATCTGCATATACAAGGGAAGTCTATTTAAAGCGGCTCTGCAGGCAGATCAGGAACTTCCGCGCAGAGGAGGAGTATGAGATAAGGAGCATTTTCATAGGAGGAGGAACGCCGTCTCTTCTCTCGGGAGATGAGATGAAGCTTCTTTTTGAGAGCATCCATGACCGTTTTGTCCTTGACCCGGGCGTGGAGATCACTGCAGAGTGTAATCCGGGAACGCTCACTCCTGAAAAGCTGTCTGCGTACGCCTCGTGCGGCATCAACAGACTCAGCATAGGACTTCAGTCGGCAGATGACCAGGAGCTGAAGCTGCTGGGAAGGATTCACACGTGGGATGAGTTCCTCAGAAATTATGAGGCTGCCAGAGAAGCCGGATTTCAGAATATAAACATAGATCTGATGTCTGCTCTGCCGGGGCAGACCATTTCATCGTGGGAGAGGACACTGACACTTACGGCGCAGCTCCATCCGGAACATATATCTGCTTACAGCCTGATCATTGAAGAAGGGACACCGTTTTACGAGATGTATGCAGATGCGGAGGATAAAAGAAGCAGGGGACTTGACCAGCCCATGCTCCCGACGGAAGAGACGGAACGGGAGATGTACTGGCTCACAGACAGCATCCTGTCTTCGCACGGTATGCACAGATATGAAATATCCAATTATGCGCTTCCCGGGTATGAGTGTATCCACAATATCGGATACTGGCGAAGGATTCCGTATGCCGGATTCGGACTTGGGGCTGCTTCACTGATCGGCAGCCGGAGATACAGGATGACAGAAGACCTGGATGCTTACCTGCGGGGAGATGATTCAGAAAAAGATGTGGTCCTGCTTTCACAAAAAGATGAGGAAGAGGAAACAATGTTTCTTGGCCTTCGTATGACAGAAGGAGTTTCGCTGGATGAATTCAGAAAAACATTCGGGGTCTCCATGTACTCACTGTACGGAAGCACGATTGAAAAGCTTCGCAGCCTTGGACTGATCGAGGCTGCAGGCGGGAGACTGCGTCTTACTGCTAAGGGAACCGATGTCAGCAATCCGGTCCTGGCAGAATTTCTGCTGTAACTGTATACACAGCTCACGATCAGACAGGGAGTCCGCGGCAGCTTCATGCAAAATATAACAATAACAAATACTATACAAAAAATGGGCGGATGTTTCGGCAGAAGATAGCATACTCCGAAAAGCTGTGATAAAAAACAAAAGAATGTTCGAAAAAATGGAGAGTACCAGGAGTGCATTATATCATGGAGGAGAACAAGACTGTCCTGAAAATTGCCCTGACCGGAAGGATCGATTCGGCAAATGCGCTGCAGGTAGAGAAGGATATACGCGCGCAGCTCGACGGCAAGGATGCTATGCCCATTGAACTGGATGCATCCGGGCTGGAATACATATCGAGTTCAGGGCTGCGCGTCATTCTGCGCCTGAGAAAGCAGTATCCGGATATTACCATCACGGGAGTCAGTCCGGAGGTCTATGAGATTCTTGAAATGACAGGATTCACCGAGATGATGAAAGTCATAAGATCATACAGGAGCGTTTCCATTGAGGGATGCGAGGAAATCGGCCGGGGCGCCAACGGAAAGATCTATCGTATAGACAATGACAATGTTGTGAAAGTATATAAACACGCGGATGCTCTTGAAGACATCCGTCATGAGCGGGAGATGGCTAAGCTTGCGCTTGTTCTCGGTATTCCCACAGCTATTTCTTATGAGATCGTGCGTGTGGGAGAAAGCTATGGTTCCGTATTCGAATTGCTCAACGCAAGTTCTTTTTCCGGAATACTGGCTGAAGAGCCGGAGAAGATGGACTGGTGTGTGCAGGAGTACGTGAAAATGTTAAAGAAGATTCACAGCACTGTGGTTCCCGCCGGAAAACTTCCTGACATGAGAGAGAAGGTGCTGGACTATGCCCGCTTCCTGCAGGATTATCTTCCCGGGGCGGCTGGCAGAAAGCTTTTCAGCCTGATCGAAGAGATCCCGTATGATGATCATATGCTGCACGGAGATTATCATACAAAGAACCTGGAACTGCAGAACGGCGAGGTGCTTCTGATCGATATGGATACGCTGGCCATAGGGCATCCCATCTTCGAACTTGGATTTATTTACGCGTCTTTTGTCGGTTTCTCAGAAGTGCGTCATGATGTTATCATGAAGTTCCAGGGCTTTGATTATGAAACGGGCATTCAGTTCTGGCGCAGATCGCTGGCCTCTTACCTCGAAACTGACAGTGAAGAGATGATCAGGAATGTTGAGGATAAGGCGCGTATCATCGCGTATACCCGCATGATCCGCCGGTCCATACGCCGCGGAGGGCTGGATACGGAAACCGGCCGCGCGGATATCACACACTGGAAGAGTGAACTTCTGGAACTTCTGGAAAAGACGGATACGCTTCTCTTTATCAGCAAAGAACTCCAGGTGGAAGCTGTCAGGGAAAGACTGCCGGAGGTGATGGACTTTATCAGACGGCATCTGGAAATGGCACATTGTCCGGCGAAGGAACGGATGCAGATCGAAGTCGCAGTCGAGGAAGTCTTTGTGAACATTGCTGATTACGCATACTCCCCGGAGATGGGCAGGATCAAGGTGTGCGTTGAATTTTCGGCCGGGTTTGTAACGGTTTCAATCACATTTCCTGACAGTGGAACACCACACGATCTGCCCTCTCACAGAGATCCGGAGATAAATGCGCCGTCAGAGGAACGCGGCACCGCAGGCATGGGTATCCTGATAGCGAAGAAGATCATGGATGAAGTGACCTATGAGTACAGGGATGGCTGCAATGTCCTGAAACTGAAAAAGCTGTTATAGACACGGGAAAGAGAGTTTGACAATAGGATAAGATGATGACTGAGACCATGACAGTTTTTAAGCATATTGACCTGCATACACACTCTGAAGTTTCAGACGGGACAGATACCCCGGAAATGCTGCTTGAACATGTAAAAGAAGCGGGAATTGATCTTTTTTCGCTTACGGATCATGATGCAGTAAAAGGAGCACAGCGTATCTGCCAGAGCCTGAAGGCTGGCGATCCCTGTTTTATTACAGGCGCAGAGTTCTCCTGCAAGGACCAGGAGGGAAAGTATCATATCCTCGGCTATGGGTATGATCCGGATTCTGAACCGATCCGGAAACTTGTAAAGAAGGCGCACAGCTATCGCATGGACAAGGTGAAAAGCCGGCTTTTCCTTCTGAAGGAGAAATTTGGAATCACCTTTCCGGAGAGCGAGCTGGCTGCGCTCTGGTCACTTGATAATCCGGGCAAGCCGCACATCGGGAATCTGATGGTCAGGTATGGGTATGTAAAAACGAAGGAAGAAGGCATAGAGGAATACATTAATAAGGTACGGACCCGTACAGAATATGTGAAGCCGGAGGAAGCGATCCGGGGAATTGCGGAAGCCGGAGGAATTCCCGTACTGGCGCATCCGAGCTACGGTGACGGCGATCAGCTCATTCTGGGCGATGAGATGGATGCGCGAATCCGGCGCCTTCTGGAATTCGGCCTGAAAGGCCTGGAAGGATTTTACTCGGGTTTTACAAAAGTGATCCGCGGCGAGATACTGGATTTCGCGGAGCGCTACGGGCTGTATGTTACTGCCGGCAGCGATTATCACGGCGGCAACAAGATCGTCAGACTGGGTGACACGGGCCTGACGGATGAAACTGAATGGCCGGATGGACTGAGACGTTTTGTCAAAGATGTCAGAATCAGCGGGCAGGCATAACGACAGAGAACCGGCACCTGTTTTACCCTGCCTGATGCCCGAAGATCCATTCAAACGCGAAATTACGAATATCTCTGTATGTTTCTTCTGAATAATGGACGCCGTCGACGCTCTCGAAGCCATCCTTTTTCATCCAGCTGTATGTATCGATATACGTAGATGGGAAGGCTGCTTTGAGGGCGTTGTTGAATGTTACGATCTCTTCGTCCGTGACATGAACGGAATCCTCAGTGACCGGATTGACAGACATAAAATAGAAATCAGTATCCGGGAAAACCTCAGCAAATGTCCTGTACTCAATCAGGTAATCGCGCAGGGAGGAAGTATCGTTCACGCCCAGATTCAGAACGACGGGCATGCCGGGATGATCCTTAATGGCATTACGCATCAGATCCCTTCCCGTCTCATCAAACCAGTTGAAGCCTTCGCCGCTTTCTCCGACATAGACGCACTCATCAGGCAGATCAGCCATTGCATTTCTCATACCGACAGTGCGGGAGTCACCGACGAAGATGATTGCCTGCGGGGCAGCGCCCGCTGTCTTTTCTGACATATATTCAGTTTCAGACGCATCCGCGAGGGTTTTATCCTCAGACACGTTCTCATCAGCCCTGCTGCAGGCCTGATCATACTCGCTGCTGACCTCATCTGCCTTCTGCGTCAGCCTGGCAGAGCGCATTTCCATGGAATACAGGGAATACATGAGCATAATGCCAAGACAGACCAGAACCGCCATGAAGATGAGCAGAACGCAGATCAGAGGCCAGATCCGATTCTTTTTCATTCCGGAAACCTTTATTATAATGAAGTCCTGTAAATAATGAAGTTCTGTTGTGCGACAGTTTTCTTCATAATATCATGTTTTGAATAAATGTCAATTTTCCCGCCCTGCTGGGCATGGCTCCGACTCGATTTTTGTCAGCGTCATACACACCCGAGCAGTTCGGCCCGCAAGCGCCCCGGACTGCTCGTCTGTGGTTACCGGGCGATATCATTAAAAATATGAAAATGGGTGTTGACAAACGGGGGAGGCGGTAATATTATATGTGCAGGATGTTAGCACTCCAAACAAACGAGTGCTAACAACCGGATCATTAAGCTATTTATCCCGGATGGCGGAAGGGGGGAAGATCCTTATGGAGATGGATGAGAGAAAATGGACGATCCTGAAAGCGATCATCAAAACATATCTTGAGACCGGCGAGCCTGTCGGATCCAGAACAATTTCCAAGTATCCGGGGCTCAACCTCAGTTCTGCTACGATCAGGAATGAGATGTCTGATCTGGAGGAGATGGGTTACATCCTTCAGCCGCATACATCGGCAGGACGAATTCCTTCGGATGCCGGCTACAGATTGTATGTAGACCGCATGATGGAGGAAAAAGAGCAGGAAGTTACGGAGATGAAGGAAGTAATGCTCAAGAGGCAGGATAAGTTCGAGCTCCTGCTGAAAGAGATCGTAAGGTTCCTGGCTGCGCATACGAACTATGCCACGATGATCACGGGTCCCGAGTACCACAGGGAAAAGGTAAAGTTCATCCAGCTTTCCATAGTGAGTGAGGAACAGCTTCTGGCAACCATCGTCACAGAGAGAAATGTGGTGAAGAACCACATGATCGATATGGCGCACGGGCTGGATAACGAGAAGATCCTGCGGCTGAATATCCTGCTGAATACGAACCTGACCGGCCTTACCCTTGAGCAGATCAATCTGTCAACGATCCAGAAGCTGAAGGAAGAAGCGGGAATACACAGTGAGGTCATCAGCAGAGTGCTGGACATTATCGCTGAAGCAATCTCGCAGGAGTCTGATCCGGAGATCTATACCAGCGGTGCCACGAACTTCTTCAAGTATCCTGAGCTGAGTGATACCGAGAAGGCAAGCGAGCTGATCGGGACATTCGAGGAGAAGCATCCGCTGGCGGGCCTCATGACGGATGAGTCCGGTGAAAGCAGTGAAAAGAATGGAATTCAGATCTATATCGGACAGGAAACTCCGGTAGAGACCATGCGCGACTGCAGTGTCGTAACGGCCAGTTACGATCTGGGAGGCGGCATGGTAGGCAAGATCGGTATCGTAGGTCCCAAGCGTATGGATTACGAGAAAGTGGTCGGTGTGCTCCGGACGATACTGATGCAGCTGGATGCCATGTACGGAAAGCATGACAGCTAGCCCGGCAGCGCAGGCAATAATCCAGATGAAAGGTGGTTCCAATATTGGAAGAGAACAGAAAAGATATTCCGAAGGAAGAAGCTGAAATGGAAAACAGCGAAACCGTAAAGGAAGAGGCAGATATGACCGGCTCCGGATCTGCTCAGAATACAGAAAGCGGAGAGACTCCGTGCACTGAAGAAACGGCAGAAGAAGCAGAGGATAAGGAAGAAGCCGGGACTGAAGATACGGAAGAAGAGGCCGGGGCAGACAATGCCGATGCAGAAGCTTCCGAAGAAAAAGAAGCAGCCCGGAACGATAAGGCAGGCACTGAGAAAAAAGGTTTCTTCGGAAGAAACAGGAAAAAAGATAAGAGAGATATTCAGATCGAAGAACTCACTGACCGCGTAAAACGCCAGATGGCTGAGTTCGATAATTTCAGAAAACGTACCGAGAAGGAAAAAGCGGCCATGTTTGAGGTCGGCGCGAGGAGCGTGCTTGAAAAAATACTTCCGGTCGTTGATAACTTTGAGAGAGGTCTTGCTGCAGCTGATGAAAACCCGGAAGATCCGTATGTGGAAGGCATGCAGAAGATCTATAAACAGCTCATGGGCGTCCTGGAAGGCATGGAAGTCAAGCCGATCGACGCGAAGGGCAAGGAATTTGATCCGAATCTGCACAACGCTGTCATGCATGTGGAAGATGACAGCCTTGGAGAAAACATCGTTGCTGAAGAATTGCAGAAGGGATATACCTACAGGGGAACGGTCCTTCGCCACAGCATGGTGAAGGTCGCGAACTGAGTTTTGTTCCGCGGAGCGAAAGGCTCACAGGCGGAGTTCAGATAGTATAAGGAGGAAATATTATGGGAAAAATCATCGGAATTGACCTTGGTACAACAAACAGCTGCGTAGCAGTTATGGAGGGCGGAAAGCCCGTCGTTATAGCTAATCAGGAAGGCGCCAGAACGACACCGTCCGTTGTTGCTTTTACAAAGAACGGTGAGAGACTTGTCGGTGAACCGGCAAAGCGTCAGGCTGTAACAAACGCGGAAAAGACGATCTCTTCCATCAAACGTCGGATGGGTTCTGATTATAAGGTAACGATCGACGGAAAACAGTATACACCGCAGGCGATCTCAGCCATGATCCTTTCCAAGATGAAAGCAGATGCAGAAGCTTATCTCGGCGAGCCGGTCAAGGAAGCTGTCATTACGGTTCCGGCATATTTCAATGACGCGCAGCGTCAGGCAACAAAGGATGCGGGACGTATTGCAGGTCTTGATGTAAAGCGTATCATCAACGAGCCGACAGCAGCAGCTCTGGCTTACGGTCTTGATAACGAGAAAGAGCAGAAGATCATGGTTTATGATCTGGGCGGCGGTACATTTGATGTATCTATCATCGATATTGGTGACGGCGTTATCGAAGTTCTTGCCACAAACGGCAACAACCATCTGGGCGGCGATGACTTTGATCAGAAGATCATGGATTACATCATCCGTGAGTTCCAGAGCAAGAACGGCATTGATCTTTCCAGAGACAACATGGCTGTTCAGAGAATCAGAGAAGCAGCTGAGAAAGCTAAAAAGGAGCTTTCATCCGCTACAACAACGAACATCAACCTTCCGTTCATCGCTATGAACGAGTCCGGTCCGCTTCATTTCGAGATGGATCTGACAAAAGCGAAATTTGATGAACTGACACATGACCTGGTTGAGGCTACTGTTATTCCGGTCCAGAACGCGCTTCGTGACGCTGGACTGAGTGCAAGTGAGCTGACAAAAGTCCTTCTGGTCGGCGGTTCCACACGTATTCCGGCTGTTCAGGACAAGGTCAAAGCACTGACAGGACATGAGCCGAGCAAGACTCTGAATCCGGATGAGTGCGTAGCTATCGGAGCCTGCATCCAGGGCGGTAAGCTGGCAGGCGATGCCGGCGCCGGCGACATCCTTCTTCTTGATGTTACTCCGCTGTCTCTGTCGATCGAGACCCTCGGCGGCGTAGCTACCAAGCTGATCGAGAGAAACACAACGATCCCGACAAAGAAGAGCCAGGTATTCTCTACCGCGGCAGACGGACAGACAGCTGTCGATATTCATGTCGTACAGGGTGAGAGACAGTTTGCGAGAGATAATAAGACGCTCGGCCAGTTCCGTCTGGATGGAATCCCGCCTGCAAGAAGAGGCGTTCCGCAGATCGAAGTTACATTCGATATCGATGCAAACGGTATTGTAAATGTATCCGCCAAGGACCTCGGAACAGGCAAGGAACAGCATATCACGATCACATCCGGATCGAATATGTCTGAGGCAGATATCGAAAAGGCAGTTAAGGAAGCTGCTGAGTACGAAGCTCAGGATAAGAAGCGCAAAGAAGCCGTAGAAGCCAAGAACGATGCCGACTCCATGGTATTCCAGGTCGAGCAGGCTCTGAGCGAGGTCGGAGATAAGGTAGACGCAGCAGACAAGTCTGCTGTAGAAGCAGATCTTGCCGCGCTGAAGGAAACCATTGCTTCCTGCGGTGAGGAGATCTCGGACTCTCAGCTGGATGCGCTGAAGGCCGGCAAGGAAAAACTGATGAACAGCGCGCAGAAGGTCTTTGCAAAACTGTATGAGCAGCAGCAGGGCGCCGCAGGCGCAGGAGCGCAGGGTGGTGACCCGAATGGAAACGGCGGCTTCGGCGGCGGCTCCGGATCAGCAGGCGCAGGCCCGGATGTTGTTGACGGTGATTTCCGTGAGGTCTGATGTTGCTTTTCCTGACGGGATCGGGCGATATCAAAAATATACTACAGATTAACTGACGGTCCCCGGCATGGCAATCGAAAGAAAAGCTGTGCCGGGGTATAGTCGGTATACAGATAAACAGAGGAACTTTTATGGCAGAGACAAAAAGAGATTATTATGAAGTGCTTGGCGTCAGCAGAGACGCGGATGAGGCAGCACTGAAGAAGGCATACCGTGTGCTTGCCAAGAAATATCATCCGGATGCGAATCCCGGCGATAAGGAGGCCGAACAGAAATTCAAGGAAGCTTCTGAAGCATATGCAGTTCTCAGCGATCCGGAAAAGCGCAGGCAGTACGATCAGTTCGGACATGCCGCGTTTGAAGGAGGAGCCGGCGGAGGGACAGGCTTCAGCGGCTTTGATTTCAGTGATTTCGGCGATATATTCGGGTTTGATTTCAGCGATATATTCGGAGGCCGGAGCGGCCGTACAACGAGGAACCCGAATACCCCGAGGCAGGGAGATAATCTCCATACGGTCGTAAGGATCACTTTTGCCGAATCCATCAGCGGATGCAAGAAAACGATCACGGTCAATCAGAAGGATGAGTGTACGACCTGCGGCGGCACCGGAGCCAAGCCGGGAACGGCACCGGTCATCTGTCCGCGCTGCAACGGCCGCGGTCAGATCGTGTATTCCACACAGTCCCTCTTTGGTACGATGCAGCAGGTACAGACCTGTCCTGACTGTTCCGGCTCAGGAAAGGTCGTTAAGGAAAAGTGTCCGCACTGTTACGGAACCGGCTATACGACCAGCCGGAAGACGATCGAGGTGGCTATACCTGCCGGCATTGACAACGGCCAGATGATCCGTCAGCGAGGCGGCGGAGAACCCGGAAAGAACGGCGGGGAGAGAGGAGATCTTCTTGTAGAGGTACAGGTAGCAAGAGATCCGCATTTTATCCGCCAGGATCTGGACATTTATACAGAGGAAGATATTTCCTTTGCCCAGGCAGCTCTGGGGGATGAGATCCGCATAGCTACAGTGCACGGCGATGTTATGTACACGCTCAAACCCGGCACACAGCCGGGAACAAGAGTGCGCCTGAGAGGCAAGGGAGTTCCTTCTCTGCGCAGCAAGAATATGTTCGGCGACCAGTATGTAACATTCAATATCTCCGTTCCTTCAAGACTCAGTGAGGAAGC
>CADCOP010000348.1 GCA_902803065.1 uncultured Lachnospiraceae bacterium
CTCAATAAATTCAGTATTATGGGTTGTTCCGGCTTCTTCCAGCTTCACGACAAGGTCATGGATCCTCGCCGCGCAGTCTTCGACAATGTCATTAACGAAGATATAATCGTAATCCTCAATTCTCTCAGCCTCATGCGAAGCACGCTGAACGCGGTGAAGGATCTGTTCCTGCGTCTCTGTAGCGCGCCCTGTGAGCCGCGCAATGAGTTCAGCTGCGCTGGGCGGCATGATGAAGATCAGGACAGCGTCCGGATACTGGCTCCGGATATTCATGGCGCCCTGGATCTCTATCTCAAGAATAACACGCTTGCCTTCCGCAAGCTTTTCTTCTACGAATGGACGGGGCGATCCGTACAGGTTGCCGCAGTATTCGGCCGATTCTATAAAACCGTTCTTTTCCCGCTTTGCAAGGAATTCATCACGGCTGATGAAATAGTATTCGCGGCCGTTGACTTCGTTTTCACGCGGCGCCCTTGTTGTGCAGGATACGGATACTTCATAATCTTCATACTTTGTACGAATGTATTCTACAATCGTTCCTTTTCCAACACCTGAAAATCCGGAAATAACAATGAGTGAACCTTTTCTGGTCATGCGCTTTACTCCTGTAGTGGTATAGTGCTCTCCGGTTCCGCAGCTGATAATTCGCCCCCTCCTGATCCTTTCATCTGCCAGCGCCTCGTGATCGTTTCCGGTATCAGTGCCGAAAGAACAATGATGTCCGGTTCCATGACAAGAACCGCCTTTGTCTTTCTGCCCTGAGTCGCGTCCACGCACTTCTGCGTCTCCCTGGCACTCTGGATCAGGCGCCTTATGGGCGCTGCGTCCGGGTTGATGACTGCAATAAGTTTTTCCCCATTTACATAGTTTCCAAATCCGATGTTAATCAAACCTGTCATTCGCTGCTCCTGCGTCCTGCCGCAGCCTGCGGCATAAACCCTCTCCCGGCAGACCGCGTTTATTCAATATTCTGTATCTGCTCGCGTATCTTCTCGATCTCTGTCTTGAGGTCGATCGCAATATCGGAAGTTTCCAGGTCATTTGCCTTCGAGAGGATCGTGTTTGCTTCACGGTTCATCTCCTGGGCTATGAAATCAAGCTTTCTTCCTATGCTGCCGCCCTCAATAAGCGAATCGCGCATGGATGAGATATGGCTGCGCAGCCGCACTGTCTCCTCATCGGTGCAGATCTTGTCAGAGAAAAGAACAAGTTCCGTAGCGATCCTTGATTCATCGATCTGAGTATCTCCCAGAAGCTCCCTGACCTTTTCGTGAAGACGGTTTGTGTACTCTTCCACGATCTGCGGATATCTCTGCTCCACACGGTCCACGTTCTTTTCCATATGGTCAAGTTTTTCCAGAAGATCCGCCTTCAGGCTCTCTCCCTCGCGCTGTCTGGTCTCAACAAACTGTTCACAGGCCATGACAAGCGCTTTCTGCAGGCTGTCCCATAATGTCTCGTCATCATCGCTCTTCTCCTCAAGCGTAAAGACATCCGGGCACCTTCCCAGAGCAGATACGGATATGTCATCCCGCAGCCCGAAGGTCTCAGCCATCTGGCGGTAGTAATTCAGATACTGAGCCGCGACGGTTTCGTTATATTTCAGCGATACATTCAGCTCCGAAAAATCCTCATAGGTGACAAATACATCAACCTTCCCCCGCTGCATATACTGCTTAAGCGTATTCCTGATCGAAGCTTCAAAATAGCTGAATTTCTTCGGCATCTTAATGCCCGCGTCAAAATACCTGTGATTGACGGCTTTGATCTCAACAGTGAACTTCCGGTCGTTTTCCTGGATCTCACCGTGTCCGAAGCCGGTCATGCTTTTTATCATAGACAGTCCTCCGTCCATTCATCATGTTAACAAGCGCCCATAAAAACGCCATTATTCTAAGATTATATGCCATTAGCAAAACAGCGTCAACCGATTTGTTTAAAAGCAATCTGAAACTGACATTGCCGCCCAACTATGATATACTCGTTAAATGAGGTGAAATACTATGGCATTAGACGGTATTACGATAGCCAATACGGCATATGAACTGAACACACTGCTTTCAGGCGCGCGGATCAGCCGCATCGCCCAGCCGGAGAACAACGAGCTTCTCCTGACATTCAAGACAGACCGGAGGGAAACGGTGCGCCTGCTCATGTCAGCGGATCCTTCTCTTCCGCTTATCTACATAACCGAAGAGAACAAACCCTCTCCCGCAGTCGCGCCGAATTTCTGCATGCTGCTGCGAAAGCACATTGGCAACGGGCGGATCCTGTCTGTCACGCAGCCATCGCTTGAAAGGATCCTCCGTTTTGACATTGAGCACTACGATGAGATGGGTGATCTGCGGCGCAAGGTCCTTGTCCTTGAACTGATGGGCAAGCACAGCAACATTATCTTCTGCGATGATACGGGAATGATCATAGACAGCATCAAGCACATTTCAGCCCAGACCAGTTCTGTGCGCGAGGTCCTTCCCGGACGCATGTATTTTATCCCGGAAACGCAGCATAA
>CADCOP010000349.1 GCA_902803065.1 uncultured Lachnospiraceae bacterium
GGCAGCTTCCATGAAATGATGGAGATCGCTCTGAAGACCGCGGTTCGCAGCATGAACAGCTGAAAGCTGCGGGTCTGCCGCTGCAGTGCATGTGACGCAGCGTCCGCCTGAGACTGAAAGAAATGTGTCGGGTGTCCGGCAGACGGAACATTTTTGAGAGGAGAAATGGAAGATATATGAAAAAAATCGGAATCATCGGCGCCATGGAAGTCGAAGTGGCAGGACTGAAAGAAAGAATGCAGCAGGTCTCACAGACAGAGCATGCCCGCATGGTATTTTATGAAGGAACGCTGGAAGGCAGGCCGGTCGTGGTCGTGCGCAGCGGCATAGGAAAGGTGAACGCGGCTGTGTGCACGCAGATCCTTGCTGACAGATTCGCTGTCGGCGCAGTGATCAATACCGGTGTGGCAGGCTCGCTTGACGCCAGGATCGATATAGGTGATTTTGTGCTCTCCACGGATGTAATGCATCATGATGTGGATGCGGTCCTGTTCGGTTACGCTCCGGGCGAGGTCCCGCAGCTCGGACAGGTATCTTTTGAAGCTGACAGGACGCTCGCGGATGCCGCCGAAGCCGCCTGCCGAAAGGTCATGCCCGAACACAGCGTGTGGCGCGGCCGGGTCGTGAGCGGAGATCAGTTTATTGTCAGCCGCGAGAAAAAAAATCAGATATCTGAAACCTTTGGGGGGATGTGTACGGAGATGGAAGGCGCAGCCATAGCGCAGGCTGCCTGGCTGAACGGCCTCCCGTTCCTGATCGTCCGCGCGATATCGGACAAGGCAGATGACAGCGCAGTCATGGACTACCCCACATTCGAAGAAAACGCCGCAAGAAGCAGCGTCGGAATGCTGTGCGAAATGCTCCGGAGCATGCCGGAGCTGTAAAGTGCCAGAGAAACGGTTAACGGGAACTATGATTATTGCAGAGGAATACAGAAAAGCAGTACTGGATGACCTGGAGAAAATTCTGAATGCCCAGGATGATGACTGGGCTGAAAAGATTATTCAGTGGGCATAAGAAGTAAAAAGGCGGAAGGTAAAGGAGGCCGCATTTATAGCACTGGTTTGGGAAACCTACATAGTGGGCTATTTCCGTAAGAGAATAGTCCGAATAGAGCAGAAGATTGCCCGCGTGATAAACACGTTCCTCATTGATGGCATCCTGGAGACAGACGCCGGTCTCTTTTTTATAAAGTCTGGAGAGATAGGAAGGACTCAGTCCCAGGGACTCCGCATACCTTTTACCAGATCAAGATAATCCTCCGCCCGGATTCCCTGGTCATTTTCCCTCTGAATCAGAGGCTCACCGACGCCGAAAAATCTGTTTTTGCTGTTACCCATGCTGCCTCTTTATTGAAAGACTCATTTCATTGATCCTCTTCAGATCCAGGTCTGACTGTTTTACAATACCATAATACCTTCTTTTTACAGCCGCCCATATCCTTATTTTGCTTAATTCATTCTTTTCTTGACTTTCCGGAGAACTATCCCTGACCATATGCAGGATATGTGAACGCACGGGGGCGGGAAGAATAGCATCTGAAAGACGGATTGGTGTGTACCAGGGGAATGAACTATGGTATACTAAAAACGGAAACGCTAAAAACAAAAATCGTACCATTGCGCAGCCTGAATGCAGTTAATAATTCAGGTGTGAAAGGCAGAACGTGCAGAAAGGGGAACAGGATGATGAAAAAGATCATTGCAGCAGCAGTTCTTGCAGGAATGATGTTTGTGACGCCGGTGTTTGCGGGACAGATGATGACCGGCGGATGGCAGGCAACGACGGACACAGCTATAGATGAGGATGCGCAGGCGGCATTTGACGCTGCCATGGAAGGCCTTCTCGGAGTAGAGTATGAGCCCATAGATCTTCTTGCTACACAGGTGGTCGCGGGAACGAATTACTGCTTCCTGTGCAGATCGACCGTAGTGGTACCGGACGCAGTTCCCGGATATGCTTTCGTGTACGTGTACAAGGACCTTTCCGGGAAAGCCGAGATCCTTGATATACAGGACATCGAATTCGGCGCCGGCGTTTTTGAAGACGAGGAAGCCATGACTGAATAA